>DATCLV010000602.1:0-12901 GCA_036563745.1 Acidimicrobiales bacterium
CGCCGGGGCGGTGAACAGCACCACCTCGTCGTCGCCGTCGCCCAACGGACCGGGCCGCTTCCACACGGCGAGGTCGTCGACGCCGCGCAGCCCGGCGAGCGCCGACTCCACCAGCGGGATCGGCACGTACTCCCCCTTCACCCGGACCGACTCGGCCCGCCGCTCGACGAACCGGAGCCCACCGGTCCGGGGGTCGACGGCGCCGATGTCGCCGGTGTCGAACCAGCCGTCCTCGTCGACGGCCGGGGTCACCACGCCGTCGACCAGGTAGCCGGAGAACAGCGCCCCGGGCTCGACGGCCCGCACCCGGATGGCGCCGTCGTCGTCGACCCGCCAGTCGACGTCGGCCCGGGCCTCGCCGCCGTAGCGGGAGATCGGGCCCTCGGTCGCCTCGTCGACCGCAGCGGCCTCGGCCGCGGTCCACACGTGCAGGTGGGTGACACCGCCGGCCTCGGTCGACCCGTAGGCGGTGACCGCCCGGTCGATGCCGAAGCGGCGGAGGAACTCGGCGTCGCCGAAGAACATGGCCCGCACCCGGTGCTCGGGCGCCGGCGTGGTCGAGCGCTTGAGGATCTCGACCGGCGGGGCGTGCAGCACCAGTGCGGACACGTCGTGGGCCACCACCTGGTCCCAGAACTCGGAGGCCGAGAACCGCCGGGCGCCGAGCACCCCGGCCCCGGCGGTGAGCGCGCCCAGCACCCCGTAGCCCAGCGGGTTGACGTGGTACATGGGCAGCGGGGCGAACACCACGTCGTCGGGCCGCAGGCCGAGCGCCCCGCTGATCGCCGCGCCCAGCCGCCGGAAGTAGGCGTGGCTCTGGGCGCAGAACTTGGGCAGGCCGGTGGTGCCCGACGTGTGCATGTAGCCGGCGACGTCGAGGTCGTCGCGGTCGAGGCCGGGCAGCCCGGCGGGGTCGCCGTCGTCGCCGGCCGTGGACAGGTCGGTGGCGTCGATCACCGGGATCCTCGACAGCCGGCCGGAAGCCTCCGACGGCGACGACAACGGCGAGGACAACGGCGACGACGGCGACGACGGCGACGACGACAGCGACAGCGACCGCCCCGACACCACCAGCGCCGCCGGGTCGAGGCCGGCGAGCAGGGTGCGAAGCATGTCGTCGGTGTAGGTGGGGTTGACCAGCGCCGCCTCGACCCCGGCCAGCTGCAGCCCCAGCCAGGCGGTCAGGTACGACGTGGAGGTCGTCCCCACCAGCGCCACCCGGTCACCCGGCCGCAGCCCGTGCTCGGCGGCCAGCCGCCGTGCGAACCCGGCCCCGCGGGCCACGGCGGCCGCCAACGGGACCGGCTCCTCCACCGTCCCGAAGGCGGCGCCGGGCCGTCGCTCCGCGGTGTCGAGCACCAGCCGGGCGACGCTGCCGCCGACCCCGACCGTCACGTCAGACCGCCCAACCGCTCGCTGCGGAGCACGCTGCGAGCCACGTAGTTGCGGAGCACCTCCAGCGAACCGCCTGCCACCCGCAGGACCTTCGTGTCCTGGATGAGCCGGGCGTACTCGCGGTCGCGGTAGAGGCCGTGCCCGCCCACCAGCGAGAACACCTCGTTGACGGCGTACTCGGCGGCGCCGATGGCGAGCTTCTTCGCCATGGTCGTCTCCATCGCGTGCTCCTCGCCGCGGTCGGCGAGGTTGGCCGCGTGGTCGCGGGCCAGCGAGGCGCTGTAGAGCCGCTCGTACGACTCGGCCACCAGCCACTGGATGCCCTGGAAGTCGGTCACCCGGCTGTCGCCCACGTGGCGGTCGCGGGCGTAGGTGACCCCCAGGTGCATGGCCCGGCGGCCGAAGCCGATCAGCTCCGAGGCGTTGCCCAGCCGGCTCACGTTGAAGGTGGAGAAGAAGGTGTCCATCCCCCGCCCCACCTCGCCGAGCACGGCGTCGGCGGGGACGCGGACCTGGTCGAACGTCATGTCGGCGGTGGGCATCAGCCGCAGGCCGATCGGTTCGGTCTGCACCGACGACACACCGGGCAGCGACGTGTCGACCAGGAACGCCGTCATCCCCTCGTCGGCCGCCGCGTACACCAGGGTGACGTGGCTCTGGTGGCCGAGGTTGACATGGGTCTTCTCGCCGTGGATCAGCCAGTCGGAGCCGTCGCGGCGGGCCGTGGTGCGCAGGGCCCGGAGCGACGAGCCCGCGCCCGGCTCGGAGATCGACTCCGAGAAGATGATCTTCCCGCGGGCCATCCCGTCGAGGTAGCGGTCGCGCTGCTCGTCGGTGCCCCAGTCGAGCAGCCAGCGCTGCCCCTGGGCCGACACCTGCGGCGCGACCAGCCCGTGGCGACCGACCTCCTCCTCGATGAGGCAGTACTCGGCGATGCCGCCACCCAGCCCGCCGTGCGACACCGGCGTGAACGGCCCGACCCAGCCGCGGCGGCCCATCTCCTCGTAGACCTCGACCGGGAAGCGGCCGACGCGCTCGGCCTCGACCAGCTCGTCCTCCACCTCGGCGGCGAAGCGCGCCAGCTCCTCGGTGACGGTCTCGGGCCAGGTCGGGTCGGCGAACCTGAGCGTCGGGTACATCGTGTCGGCCTCCCCGGGCCTCAGAGCGACTCGAAGGTCCAGGCGTAGATCGACGCCCCACCGTCGGGCTCGATCACCACGTTGTCCTCGATGTAGTACCGGGTGCGGTCGTCGCCCGGGTACACGAGGTGGGTCGACAGCACCATGCCCTCCTCCAGCTTCCAGTCGAGGCGACCGGCGGGGCTGGTGATCTCCAGGTCGATGTGCTCGAGGCCGATCCCGTGGAAGAACAGGAGGATGTCCTCGGCGCCGGGCACGCCGTGGCGGCGGAACACGTCGCGGCCGATCTGCTGGAGCTCCGACAGGTGCGTGCCGGGCACCATGGCCGCCTCCATCTCGGTCATCGTGGTGATGCAGGCCTCTTCGATGCGCTTGGCCTGGCCTTCGCGCTCGGCGCCGACCACCCACGTCTTCCCGCCGTCCCAGCAGTAGTGGTCGATGGTGCCGTGGCAGTCGAACATCATGCTCATGCCCGGCTCCAGCACGTAGTTCTCGCGCCGGCCCATCATGTAGAACGCGGCCTCGGCGCCGTAGGGGTTGGCGACCACCATCGCCCCGGGGTCGTGGACGTAGCCGCCCATGTCGGACGCCACCCGGTGGTAGTGCTTGGTGAGGTCCTCCCAGGTGGCACCGGGCTCCCAGGCGGCGACGGTCTCCTCGATCGCCTTCTGGTTGAGGGCCGCGGCCCGCCGGAGCAGCACGATCTCCTCGGGGGTCTTCACCTCGCGGACGTGCTTGAAGGTGCCGTAGGCGTCGACGGTCTCGAGCTCACCCTGGAAGATGTTGGCGAAGCGCAGGTCGTCGAAGCCGACCCGCCTGCCGACGAGGCCGAGGTCGGTCAGCGCCGAGCGGACGCCGTCGACCAGGCTGGGCAGGTAGTTCTCGCGGGCCCGGGCGCCCCACGGCGTCTGCCGGACGGCCTCGGGCACGAACTTGTCGAACGACTCGGGGCTGATCGGCACGTCGAAGGGCAACAGCAGCGTGGCGAACGCCCGCACGTCCTCGACCCACGTGCCGATCTCCAGCACGTAGTCGAGGTCGAACTCGGCGCACACGAGCACCGGGTGGTCGGGGGCGTGCCGGGACAGGACGACCGCCGCGTAGCCGTTGGTCTCGTGGATCGACACGCTGGAGCGCGGCGCGTACCCCGCGAGGTACAGGACGTTGGGTCGCAGGTAGGCGACGACCCCGTCGAGGTTGCGCTCCTCCAGCGTCCGGAGCAGGCGCTCGTGGTTGTGGAAGCGGGCGGGGCGGTGGCTGGCGAGGTCGCCCGCCGGGACGTCGACTTCGCCGGGGTACCAGCGCTTCTCGGGGATCATCGTCGCTCCTCGCTCGTCGTAGGGGTGGTTGTCGTGGGGTCGGACGTGACCGACGCCGCGGGCACCGTGGGCCCGTCGGTGGGCGTCGGTGCGGTGGTCGGTGCCGAGGTCGATGCCGTGCCCGGCGCGGCGACCACGCCCAGCAGGTCGTCGAGCACGTCGTCGCCGGCCAGCTCGGCCGGGGTGCCCGACCGGCGGACCGCGCCGAGGTGCAGCACGTGGGCGTGGTCGGCGATCTCGAGGCTGGCCACCACGTTCTGCTCCACCAGGAGCACGGCGGTGCCGCGCTCGGCGATGGCGGTGATGGCCTCGAACACCTGGTCGACCACGAGCGGGGCCAGGCCCATCGACGGCTCGTCCATGGCGATGAGCCGCGGGTTCGCCATCAACGCCCGCCCGAAGGCCAGCATCTGCTGCTCGCCGCCGCTGAGCACCCCCGCCTCGGCCTTCCGCCGCTCCCGCAGGATCGGGAACATGGCGTAGACCTCCTCGAGGCCCCCGGCCAGCTCCCGGTTGGGGCGGGCGTAGCCGCCGAGCAGCAGGTTCTCCTCCACCGTCAGCGGGGCGAACACCCGCCGCCCCTGCGGCACCTGCACCAGGCCGGCCCGGGCGATGCGGTGGGGCGGGGCGCCGGTGATGTCGGTGCCGTCGAACACCACCCGCCCGGCGGCGGGCGGCAGCAGGCCGCTGATGGCGCGCAGTGACGTGGTCTTCCCGGCCCCGTTGGCGCCGAGCAGGGCGACGACGCTGCGCTCCGGCACCTCCAGGTGGAGGTCGGTGACGGCCCGGACGGCGCCGTAGTTGACGGCCAGCCCCTCAACCGACAGCAGCACCGTGGCTCCCCCCTTCCGGCTCGGGCAGCGGCTCGCCGCCGGGCGCCGGCTCGCGGCCGGGCAGTCGGTGGGCGCCGTGGGCCCCGGGCGCGTCGGCCGGCGGGTGGTCCTGGTGACGGGACCCGAAGTAGGCCTCGCGCACCACGGGCAGCCGGGCGACCTCGGCCGGGCGTCCCGTGGCGATCACCCGGCCGAAGTCGAGGACCACCAGCGCGTCGCACACCTCCATCACCAGGTCGAGGTGGTGCTCGACGAGGATCATGGCGATCCCCCGCCGCCGCATGGCCACGAGGCCGGCGGCGATCTCCTTGATCTCGGCGTCGTTCATGCCCGCCACCGGCTCGTCGAGCAGCAGCAGCGACGGCTCGGTGGCCAGCGCCCGGGCGATCTCCACCCGGCGCTGCAGGCCGTAGGGCAGGGCGCCGGCGGGGCGGTCGGCGTGCTCGGCGAGGCCCAGCTCGTCGAGCAGGCGGTCGGCCTGCGCACGCTTGTCGGCCTCCCGGCGGCGCGACCGCAGCCAGTCGCGCACCCCGACCCCGTCGGCGTCGAGGCCGAGGGTCACGTTCTCCCGCACCGACAGCCCGGGCAGCAGGCGGATGTTCTGGAACGTCCGGGCGATCCCGAGGCGGCGCAGGCGGTGGGCGGGCTCGGCCGTGTAGTCGACGCCCCGGAGCAGCATCCGGCCCGCGGTGGGCCGCAGCATCTTCGACAGGCAGCCCAGCAGCGTCGTCTTGCCCGACCCGTTGGGGCCGACCAGACCGGTGATCGTGGCCTCCTCGACGGTGAAGGCGACGTCGTCGACGGCGACCACGCCGCCGAAGCGCTTGGTCACGCCCTCGACGGTCAGCAGCGGCGCGCCCGCGGTGCTCACGAGCGGGCCTCCGCGCCGGCGGCCACCGCCGTCGTCGCTCCGGTCCCGGTGCCCGGGCCCCGGTCGATGGCCGCCCGCAGCCGACCGATCCCCGACCGGAGCAGGCCCAGCAGCCCGTCGGGGAACCAGCCGACGACGGCGATCATCATCGCCCCGTACGCCACCTTGTTCCACACGTCGAACTGGTCGAACCAGTACGGCGAGAACGTGAGCAGGAAGGCGCCGAGGAAGGCGCCCAGCCACGACCGGGTGCCGCCGATCACCACCATCGCCAGCGTCGTCACCGCCCGGTCGAAGCCGAAGTTCTGCGACGAGAAGTTGTTGAACGCCAGAGCGCTCAGCGCCCCCGAGACGCCGGCGATCGTGGCGGCCAGCACGAACAGCGCCAGGCGGATGCGGTCGACGGCCACGCCCAGCGTGCGGGCCGCGGCCTCGTCGAGGCGCAGCACCTCCACGCGCCGGCCCATCTCCCGGCGCTCGATCCGGGCCAGGACGAGCGCCACCGCCACCACTCCGACCACCAGGGCGCCGGTGGTGGTGAGCACCGGGATGCCGTAGAGGCCGAGCGACCCGCCGGTCCACTCCCGGTTCGTCACCGACAGCGACCCGACGATCAGCAGCACCGCCAGCGTCGCCATGGCGAACGCCAGGCCCCGCAGCCGCAGGATCGGCAGCGCCACCAGGAACGCCCCGGCCGCCACCGCCACGGCCACGATCAGCAGGATCGGGCCGAGCGCCAGCTGGGTGTCGATGGCGAGGTTGGCGGCGATGAAGCCGCCCACGCCCCACGCCGCCACCGGCGCCAGCGACAGCATCCCGGCGTTCAGGGTCACCTGCAGCGACGCCGCCAGCATCATGTTGATCAGCGTCAGCTGGACCAGCGCCTCGTTCGCCTCGAACCAGCCCACTACTGCCGCTCCACGGTCTGGCGGCCGAAGAGGCCGGTCGGCTTCACCAACAGGATCAGGACGACGAAGGCGAAGGCGACGACGTCCCGCAGCGACGCGTGGTCGTTGGCGACCATCGCCGTCTCCCCGAACGCCAGGGCGTAGGCCCCGACCACCGCACCGGCCACGCTGCCGATCCCGCCGAGGATGATGATGGCGATCGCCTTCAGCATCAGCGGGTCGCCCATGTAGGCGTGGACCACGTGGAAGGCCAGGGCGATCAGCAGGCCCGCCATCCCGGCGAGGCCGCCGCTCACGAACATCGTCACGGGCGTGAGGACCTCGTGGTTGATGCCCATGAGGCTGGCGGTCTCGGGGTCGCAGGCGATGGCCCGCAGCGCCCGGCCGTTGCGGCTGTTGCGGATCCAGTGGGCCAGCAGTGCCATCCCGCCGATCGACAGGACGAGGATGACGATGTCGAGCGCCTTCAGGCGCACGCCCACCACCTCGTAGATCCGCGACGAGAAGATGCCGGCGGGCAGCGAGTAGGTGTCGGACTTCGTCACCTGCTCGGCCCAGGCCAGGAGGATCGTCACCACGCCCACCGACGCCAGCAGCACCCGGGTCTCCAGCTGCTCGGTGCCCTGCCGCCGCAGCCGCCGGAAGGCGAGCTGGTCGATGACCACGTTCAGCGTGCCCATCGCCAGCACCACGATCACGACCAGCAGCCACAGCGGCAGCACCCGCTCCTTGGTGAGCAGCCACGCCGTGATGGCGCCCCAGGTGGCGATGGCGCCGTGGGCCAGGTTCAGGATCCGCAGCACCCCCCAGGCCAGCGACAGGCCCAGGGCGAACAGCGTGTAGATCCCGCCCAGCACCACGGCGTTCAGCGCCTGCTGGGTCACGGTGCCTCGTACGGCGCCTCGACGCCGCCGTTGATCTGCATGACGGTCGGCTCGACCCGGGCGTCCCGGTCGGTGAAGGTCAGCGCGCCCTGGGCGCCCTCGAAGCCCTCGTCGGCCACGGCCTGGAGCCCGGCGGCGACGCCCTCCCGGCTGGTGCCGCCCTCGACGGCCGCCCGGGCGACGAACCAGAGGGCGTCGTAGCCGGTGGCGTTGAAGTGGTTGGGCGCCTTGCCGTTGGCCTCCTCGAAGGCGGCCGTGAACTTCTGCGGCGTCTCCAGGTCGGAGGCCGGGTTGAACGGCGTCGACCAGACGATCCCGTCGGCGACCGGCCCGGCCTCGAGGAACACGCCCGAGGCGTTCTGCGAGAAGATCGCGCCCTCGAAGCCCTGCTCCCGCAGCTGGTTGAGCATGGTCACGTTGACCGCACCCACCGCCAGCATCGCCAGCCCGTCGGGTGCCAGCCGGGCGATCTCGGCGGCGGCGCCGCTGAAGTCGGTGTCGGTGGGCCGGAACGTCGAGTCGTAGACCACCTCGATGCCGGCCTCGTCGAACAGGTCCGGCAGGACCTCCTCGGCGATCTCGACCAGCGTCGGGTTCGTCTCGTCGTAGAGCAGCCCGACCGATTCGATCCCCCGCTCGGCGAAGTTGTCGACCGAGGCGCCGATGAACGACGGCTGCGGCGGCGTGATGCGGAAGATCAGGTCGCCGATGTCCTTCGGGTGGGCCGCGTCGGCGTGCATCAGCACGTTGGGCAGCCCCGCACCCTGGGCGACCGGCGCCGTGGCCAGCGCCTGGTTGGCGTTCAGCGGGCCGATCAGCACGTCGACGTCGTCGTCGGCGACGATCCGGTTGACGTGCTCGATCGCCCGGTCGGGGTTCGTCTCGGCGTCGTAGAACTCGATCTCGAGCTCGATGTCCTCGTCGGCGAGGAAGCCGCTCTCCTCGAGCTCGTCCTGCGCCAGCTCGATCCCGGCCTGGTCGCCGAGGCCGGCGAACGCGGCCGGGCCCGACCGGTCGACCACGACGGCGACGTTCAGCACGCCGTCGCCGGCGTCGCCGCTGCTCTCGCCGCCGCCGTTGCCGCCGTTCCCGCCGCCGCTGTTCCCGCCGTCGGCATCGTCATCGCTGCGGCTGCACGCGCCGGCCGCCAGGACCGCCGCCAGCAGCACCGCCATCGCCCGCCGTGCGCGCGAAGACCTACCCATCCGGTTCCCCCTCATCTGCCGCGCCACCGCCCGCTGCAGTGGTCGCTCGCTCTACGTGGCGAGGGGCAAGCTACAACTCGCTCTTCAAACTGTCAACCTTCAAATAGTCGAGATCTCAACAATCCATCCGTCCACATCTCAACCACCGACCGCGTTCATGCTCCTGGCCATCTGCGCCGCCTCGACACCGGAGGATACGCAGAGTGTCCGGAATGGCCTCACCCACCAACCGCTCTGCGGGCCAGGACCACACCTCCCGCCGACCTCGCTACGTGGCTACAGTCCGCCTCGACCGACGGCCGATGGACCCGTCGCGAGGGGGTGACGGATGGCAGGCAAGGGCGACACGAACAAGGAGTACGAGGTCCACGGCGACGGGGTCGCCTCGCTGGGGCACGGCTTCGACGCGGTGGCGATGCCGAGCCACCGCCGGACGGAGGCGCTGGCGATCGTCGAGGACGTCCTCGCCCGCCAACGGCGCCCGCGAGCTCCGCTGGTACCGGTCCCCTGGGAAGGAGGAGCTCTGCTGCTACTGGGACGACCTGCCGGTGAACGGGATGTGGATCACCGCCAACAACGTCCACGTCCACGCCGACCCGTCGGTGGTGCAACGGCCGCCGCAGCGGTCTGTCACCTGGGTGGGCCACGACGGCTGCGTCGGGTGGCTGCTCCCCGGCGCCGACCGGGGCACCGGCGGCGGCCGGCAACAGCCCAGGGCGAGCCAGGTGCGGTGTCCCGTGACGTTCCTGTGGCAGCCGGCCGGCACGGTCTGCCAGGAGTGCGACGAGGTCCACGACCCGTCGTAGCTGTGCCGAACCTGCCCCCGAAACGGGGAGCCGGCTCCCCGTTTCGGGGGCAGGTTCGGTGGGGGTTACGCCGTGAGGGAGCGGCGGAGGGCGCGGGCGGCGAGGGCGGAGAGGGCGAGGGCGAAGGCGGTGAGGACCGCCAGCTCGCGGGCGATGTCGGCGACGCCGGCGTCGGCGAACACCACCTCGATCCACGCGTCCATCGCCCAGGCCTGCGGCGCCACGTGGCCCACCGCCCGCATGACCGGCGGCACGATCTCGAGCGGCCACATGCAGCCGCCGAGCATGCCGAGCGCGACGCCCACGGGCGTCATCACCGCGGCGGCCTGGTCGGGGTCGTCGGCGTAGGCGCCGATCAGCAGCCCGGCCGCCGTGGCGACCACCGCGAAGACCACGACCAGCGCCGCGACGGCCAGCGGGTCGCCCCAGTCGACGCCGAAGAGCAGGGCACCCGCGCCGACGATGACCAGCGACTGCACCAGGGCGACGGCGAACTTGGCGGCCCCGACGCCGGCCAGGATCGTGCCGGAGCCGTGCGGGGTCGCCAGCAGGCGGCGGAGGATGCCCTGCTGGCGGTCCCGGGCCAGGAACGTCCCCACCACCAGGGCGTTCACGAAGGTGAACAGCACGAGGTTGGCGGGCGCGGTGTAGTCGAAGCTGCCGAACGCCGCCCCCTCGTCCTCCACCACGACCGTACGGATGCCGACCCGGGGCAGATCCTCGGCGACGCGGGCGGCCGTCTCCTGGGCAGTGGCAGCGTCGCCGGCGTCCCCGGCGACCGCCCGGGCGGCGGCCACGACGATCGCCCGCTCCCCCACGGCCGACCGGACGGCGGCCTGGGCGGCGGCGGAGGCGGTCGACGTGGGGTCGGCGATGAGCTCGACGCGCACGTCCCGCCCGGCGGCGAGGTCGGCGCCGTAGCCCTCGGGGATGACGATCCCGGCCCCGAGGCCGCCCGCTCGGATGTCCCGGCGGAGCGTGTCGGTCGAGCCGTACGTCTCGACGTCCTGTGTCTCGGCCAGGCCGTCGAGCAGGGTCCGTGAGGCGTCGCTGCGGTCGTGGTCGACCACGCCGACGGCGAGGGAGTCGCCGCCGCCGAACGCCGACCCGATCGCGAGGATGAGCGCCAGGGGCAGCCCCACCAGGAAGAACAGGGCGGTCCGGTCGCGGAAGGTGCGGCGCAGCTCGCTGCCGGCGATCGTCCCGACGGCCGTGAGCGCGGTGGCCCTCGGCGCCGGGCGGCGGCCGGTCGTCGTCGCCGGCCCGGTCCCGGAGGTCGGCGCGGGTGTGGGCGTGGGCGTCGCCGCCGACGGCGCGGTCATCGGGACTCCAGCCGGCCGGGTAGGAGGCGGACGGCGAGCGCGCCGGTCACGACCGCCCACAGCAGCAGCACCCCGACGGGGGTGACGATGTCACCGACGTCGCCCCGGCCCGCCGACAGCTCGGCGAACCCGCGCAGCGCCCAGCCCATCGGGGTCAGCACCGCCACGCGCTCCATGGCGTCGGGCAGGAGCCCCGGGGGCATGAACGCCCCGCCGAGCAGGGCGAACACGAACCCGACGCCGGTCGCCAGGTTCTCGGCCGCCTGCTCGGTGCGGGCCACGGCGGCGACCAGGCCGGCGACCCCCGCCACCGCCAGCGCCGCCGCCGTCACCAGCACGACGACGCCGAGCGGGTCGCCCCAGTCGGCGCCCAGCAGGAGGGTCGTCGCCGCCCAGATCACGAGCAGGCTGGTCACGCCGACGACGATCACCGACAGGCCCTTGCCGGCGATGACGGCCCCGGTCCCGACCGGACCCGCCCGCACCCGGTCGACGGTGCCGGTGCGCTGCTCGGCGAGGAGGTCGCGGGCGATCGCCCCGACCGACAGGAACAGGAAGAACAGACCGATCGACGGACCGAAGTAGGCGGCCGGCGAGCTCTCGCCGCCGGTGCCGGTCTGCTCGATGCCGACGGGCAGCTCGATCCCGGCGAGCACGGCGGGGTCGGGTGTCGGGCGGTCGAGCGCCGCCGCGGTCGCCACGGCGAGGCGGCTGGCGTTGGCCCTCGTCGTCACGTCGCCGGCGACGGCCTCGGCGACCTCCGCCGCCACCTGCCCGTCCCCGTCGGCCAGCACGACGATCGGCTCCGGCTCGTCGGTGGCGAGCGACGCCGCGAAGCCCTCGGGCAGGACCAGCCCGGCGTCGTGGTCGCCGTCCTCGATCAGCCTGCGGGCCTCGGCGACCGTGTCGACGGCCTCGAAGGTGAGCCCCGAGTCGGGGTCGAGGTCGGTGAGCGCCGCCACCACGCCCTCGCCCAGCTCGGAGCCGTCGGCGTCGACCACGCCCAAGGTCATGTCGAGCCCGCCGCCACCGCCGAAGGCGAGGCTGATGATCCCCGCCAGCGCCACCGGCCCGACGACGCCCTGGATCACGAACGAGCGGTTCCTGACCCGTCGGCGCAGGTCGAGGCCGGCGATCAACCCGGCGGCCCGGAGCTGGCGCACGTGCGTCCGCCCCCTAGACCGTGTCCTGCGCAGCACGGCCCACAGCTCTCCGGCCGGATGACACCGCTCGCCGCACCATGCCGGACGCCCCCGACTCGGCGATCTGCACACCGGATCCGCAGGACATGCCCTAGTCCCTCAGCGCCTTGCCGGTGAGGCCGAGGAACACGTCCTCGAGGTCGGGCTCCTCCATCTGGACGCCGGTGATCGCGAGCGACGTCCGCTCGCCGGCCGCGACGACGCCGGCCAGCGCCGCGGACCCGTCGGCCACCCGGACGACGACCTGACCGGGGCGATCGGCACGATCGGGCCGACCAGGGCGGTCGGCACGGTCGGCGACGGCGTGGTCGCCGGCAGCACGGTCGTCGGCGGCACGGTCGTCGGTGTCGGGAGCCTCGGCGGCGTCGCCCTGGCCGTCCCCGTCGGCACCCCCGGCGTCGACGTCGGCGTCGGCGGACCGGCGCACCTCGACACCGAGGACGCCCGGCAGCTCCTCGCACGCGGCGGCGAAGGCCGCCAGGTCACCGGTGCCGGTCACGACGACCCGGTCGCCCTCGCCCAGCCGGGCCACCAGCTCCCGGCGGGTCCCCTCGGCCACGAGGCGGCCCTCGTCGATGATGCCGATGCGGTCGCAGAGCCGCTCGGCCTCCTCCATGTAGTGCGTCGTGTAGAGGACCGAGAGGCCCTCCTCACCCAGCGCCTCGATGCTGCCGAGGATGGCGTTGCGGCTCTGGGGGTCGACGCCGACCGTCGGTTCGTCCAGCACCAGGAGCCGGGGCCGGTGGAGCAGGCCGGCGGCGATGTTGGCGCGCCGCTTCATCCCGCCGGAGTAGGCGCCCAGCCGGTCGCGGGCCCGGTCGGCCAGCCCGACCAGTTCGAGCACCTCCCCCACCCGGGCCGACAGCTCGCGGCCGGCGAGGCCCTGGAGCCGGCCGAAGAACCGCAGGTTCTCCTCGGCCGACATGTCCTCGTAGAGGGCCACCTCCTGGGGCACGAGGCCGATCGCCGCCTTGGCGTCGGTGGCTCTCGCGTCCATCGGCTGCCCGGCGACCACCA
>DATCLV010000614.1:0-4151 GCA_036563745.1 Acidimicrobiales bacterium
CCCTTGCACGTCAGCGCCGGCTGCCGGTCGAGCCGACCAGGGTGGTGACGTCGACGCCCTGCCTCCACGCGGCGAGCCACTCGTCGGCGAAGGCCGGCAGCGGCTGGTCGGCCGGGTCGTGGTGGGGTGCCTGGGATCGCCGCAGGCCGCGGGCCATCGCCTTGCGCTCGGCCTCGGGCGTGGAGGCGAGCGGGTTGCCGGCGAGCGGCTGTTCGCCGCGACGGCCGGGCAGGAGGCGGTTGCGCAGCCCGAGCAGCGGGCCCTTGCGGGGGTGGAGGCCCCGGGGGTCGAAGCCGATGACCTCGCGGGGCACGTGCCGCGCGAACCCGTCGAAGATCCGGCCGGTGACCGTGGCCATGTGGACCAGCGCCCGGGGGAGGACCCAGAGCCGGTACCACGGCCGGCCCACGACCTCGTTGAAGACGGTCAGCGCGCTGCTGCGGTGCTCGATCTCCTCGACGAAGTGCCAGGCCAGCAGCGACGCCACGCGGGCGTCACCGGGTTCGAGGAGCGTGGCGCGGTTGTCGAGGATGAGCTTGAAGTACGGGGTGTAGCTGGCCTCGAGGGCCGCGGCGTAGGCGAGGTGGAACTTGAGCGGCTTGCGGGCCCGCAGCCGGTCGAAGAACGCGATGGCGTCGTCGAGCACCTGCTGAAGGCCCGGGTGCTGTGCGATGAGGGCGCGGAGGTGGAGCCGGTGGGCGTGGGCGTGGTGCGCCTCCTGACGGAGGAACGCCTCGGCCTCCTGCACGACGGCAGGATCGGCGATGAGAGGGATCGCGTCCCGGGTCGCGGCGACGACGTACTTCTCCAGGGCCACGGCGATGATGCCGACCGCGTTCATCAGCGCCCCGAACTCGAGCTCGGTGGGATGCCACCGGAACGGCACCGTCTCGTCGAACTTCCACGAGATCCGGCGGACCTCGAGATCGGTCATCGTGCACCTCCAGCAGGTGAGTCGGACGTCGCCGGCGCGGTGTCTCGAGGGCCCGGCGCGGCGAGCCGACCGGCACCGCCGGCAGGGATCACGGCCCGGGCGCCCCACCCGGGCGACGCCAGGACGACCGCCGGGGCCGTGTCGCACGAGATCCCGCCGGGACGGCCCGCGCGCGCCCGGACGACGCACTGCACCGAGCGCCCACGATCCCCCTCCCCCGGTCGATACCGGCAGGTTGACAGAAGGTTCGAAAAGTGTCCAGTAACGTGGCGCGCCATGGCGAGCCCCGCACGGACCATCGCCGGTCGGCGCGGCGCCGCCCGGTCGCCGTCCCCGGCGATCGACACCCGGCGACCGGCACGGGAGCGGATCGTCGCCGCCGCGATCGAGCTGGCCGGCGAGCTCGACTGGGACCGGGTCCCCTACGCCGCGATCGCCGCCCGAGCGGGCGTCTCGCGCCAGACGCTCTACACCCAGTTCCCCACCCGGGACGCGCTGTTCGACCAGGTGGTCGAGGTGGCCGCCGCCGGCATCATCGGCCGGGTCCTCGACCGGGCCGCGGGCACCACCACCGGCGCCGAGTTCGTCCTCGACGTCATGGTCTCCTGCATCCTCGAGTTCCGCGACCACCCCTTCACCTCCACCGTCGCCCTGGTCCGGCCCGACGGCGTGCTCGGCCCCGACGCCGTGTCGATCGCGATGCGGTGCCTGCAACCGCTCGTCGACCGCGAGCCCGACCTCGCCGACGACCTCGAGGAGGTCGCCGAGACGATGATGCGGTTCCTCCTCAGCCTCGCGACCTTCGAGTCCGACCGAACCCGCTCCCCCGAGGCCCTCCGCGCCTACCTCCGCCGGCGCCTCCTCCCCGCCCTCGGCCTCGCCTCCCACCGCTGACCCCTGCGCCGGCCCGGGCGGCGACGGGACGGGGGGTCAGCAGGCGAGGGGGTTGCCGGCGGCGTCGAGGAGGGTGACGGTGCCGGGGTGGGTGTCGGTGCCGCAGCCCTGGAGGCCGCCGACGTCGGCGTCGGTGACGAGCACGCCCGCCCGGCGGGCGCCGCCGGGGAGGGTCACCAGGGGGACGTCGACCGGGCCGTCGGCCGTGTGGACCCGCATGGTCGCCGCCGGCAGCTCGGTGCTGACCAGCACGAAGCCGGGGAAGTCCGGGACGCCGGTGGCGGCCTCGCCGGGCCGAGCGGTGTTGATCGTGACACCGCGACCCGGGCCGGAGGACTCGCTGGTCGCCGTGGCGCACACGCGCTCGCCGCCGGCCAGCTTGAGGCAGGGGTCGACGACGTACTGACCGGTGGTGTCGGGCTCGAAGCTGGTGACGAGCCCGTCGTCCACCGTGCCGTCGTCGACGCGGCTCTGCAGCAGCCACTCGATGTCGCCCGCCGTGCCCCGGGCCAGCTCGACCGCGCCGTCATCGGGGTGGAGACCCGGGCCGCCTTGGGCCTCGAGCACCGTCGCCTCCCACTCCTCCGGGCCGGCCGGCTCCACCGACGCGGCGACCGCCACCAGCTCGTCGGCCGGCGGTCGCTCGGCACCGCGGGCCACCACCACCAGGAGATCGCCGCCGGCCGTGGACGTCACGACCGCCCGCAGGGCGCCGTACCCGTCGGCCTCCGGGTTCCCCGGCGTCTCCAGCACCACCCCCGGACGGCCGTCCACCGCCCGCGACGTCACCTGCGGCTCGCCCAGATGCCCGTGGCGGTGCAGGCTGGCCGCGACCGCGTCGAGGTCGGCCGCCTGGCCGGGCAGCGTGCTCACGGCCACGGTGCCGCCCTCGGGTGTCCAGGCGGTCCCCGGCGCACCCCGCGCCCACACGGCGGTGTGGGCCCGCTCGCCGGCGGGCAGCGACGCGCTCGACGGCGTCGGCGACGTCGCCAGCGTGAGGGCCAGGTCGGCGTCGGCCCACCCGAGCACCTCCAGGTCGCCCGGCGGATCGGGCACCGCCGGCGCCAGCAGGTGATCCTCACGAGGGTGGACCTCGCGGGCGATCGCCACCAGCTCGTCCCGGGTCGCATCCTGCGCCCGGACCCGGACCGCCAGGTCGTCCCCCGCCACCACGACCAGATCCGCCGGCTTGTCCTCGTCCGGACGGGCCGGGGTGTAGATGGCGGGGCTGCCGTCCAGTTCGAAGTGCTCGGTCGCCTCGCTCGTGTAGCCCCGGGAGGCCTGTGCCAGGCCGCCCTCGAACCCCTCGAAGCCGGTCAAGGACACCCGCACGACCTCGGGCCCGGCGGGGTCGGCACCGGGACGCGCCAGCACGGTGACCGGCTCGTCGTCACCGAAGCTGTCGGACGACCACGTCTGGGGCACCGTCCCCCGCCCGGCCTGCACCAATCGGTAGCCGGCCGGCGGCCGGGTCACCGTGAACGGCGACGACGCCGTGGACGTCCCCACCGGCTCACCGCCGCCCACTCCCCCGCTGCCGGCCTCCCCGCTGCGCTCGTCGCCGTCGCCGTCACCGTCGCCGTCACCGCAGGCTGGCGCCAGCGCCAGCGCCAGCGCAGCGACCACGGCCACCGCCCGGACCCCCTGGCGTCGCGTCTCCACGCCTCCGACCGTACGGCCACCCACCGCCCGAGTGCCGTCACCCCGCAGGCGCCGGTCACACACGTCCAGGTCGTGGTCCATCCCGCGGCTCCCGCCGGACCGCCGTCGCCCCGGTGCCGAACATCCAGACGTCCAGCACCTGCTCGTACCGACCCCCCATCGGTCGCCGTGCACCGGGGAGGTCACGACCCGGTGCGGAGGAGCGGCACCGGAGACCGCGGAAGGGATCAGGCAGGTTCCTCGCGTGGTGGCGGGACCGATCGGATCTCGCACTGCCGGCAGCCACTCCGCCGGCGCTGCAACAGCGACAGCAGGCCACCGCTCGACGTCGGTGGCTCGGCGGGCGACAGCAGCATCTGCCGCCCGGTGAGCAGGTAGACGAGTCCGAAGGGGTTCGCCTTGAGCGCGGCGGCGCAGGACAGGACCATGACGACCCCGCCCATCACCTGGACGAAGACCACGGGCACCCCGGCTCCGCCGAACCCGGGGCCTCGGCCATCGCCCGATGCAGCCGGCGCCACCGGCGGTGCGGGCGGTGACGGCGGTCGGATCGCCGCTGCGTCGACGCGACGTCCCGGCCGGAAGCGATGTCGGGCCGCGGCAACGGCCGCGACGACGAGCACCGCAGCTCCGGCGACACGTGGATCCACCTGATCGGCGG
>DATCLV010000616.1:0-7644 GCA_036563745.1 Acidimicrobiales bacterium
CGAACACCTCGACGTGGGCGTCGACGGCGTGGGCCCCCTCGAGGTAGCGCACGCCGGTCCGATCGGTGACGCACGCCATCTGCGCCGTCACCGCGCCTTCTGACGCCAGCAGCGTGAACGCGCCGAACGAGGCGGCGTGGACACCGGCGTCGAGGGGGAGCAGCCGCAGCTCGATGTTCGGCTGCTGCGCCATCGCGGCCAGGTGGGCGAGCTGCTCGGCCATCACCTCGGGGCCCCCGGTCACGCGGAGGAGCACCGATTCGTCGAGCACGACCGACAGCCGCAGGGGATCGGGAGTGCGGGAGAGGACGCCCTGCCGGGCCAGGCGCAGCTCGACACGACGGCGCACCGCCTCGTCGGTGGGTGGCCGGGGCCCGATCCGCTCGACCGCCGTGGCGTAGGCCGGCGTCTGCAGCAGGGCGTGCACGGTCATCGGCTGGAACGTCCACAGGTGGGAGGCGCCCTGCTCCAGCGAGGCGTAGAGCGTGAGCCAGGTCGGCACGGCCTGGCGGCTGGGCGGGCCGACGGGCTCGCTCTCGTGCTCGTTGAGGTAGGCGTCGATCTCCACGAGCGAGACGTCGAGCTGCTCGGCCAGCCGCGGCCGGAACCCCACCCGCGGCGTCGACAGGCCACGCTCCCACTCGCGGTAGGTCGACGTGGCGACCCCGATCGACAACGCCAGCTGCTCCTGCGTCAGCCCTTGCTGCTCCCGCCGCGCCTTCAGCCTGTGGCGCGCCATCGCCATCGGCCAGTGCCCTCCGAACCCGAGACCGCTCCCCCGAGGCGGCCACCGTACCCCTCGGTGGAGGGCGCGAAAACCCAGGCTGGGCGCGACTTTCCGCGCTCAGGCCGCGCTGGTCCGTGGCCCAGCGCTCTGGTGGCGGTGAGCCGACGGGCGGACACTACGAAGGGTGGAGCACCTCGTACCGGCAGCGGCATCGGCACCGGCGCCGGGGGCGGCGCACCGCCGCCGGCCGGCCGACGTGCGGGCGCGCCTGCGGGTCGACGTCGACGGCGAGCGCTGCTGCTACTGGATCGAGATCGACGCCGCCGACGGGCACCTCTGCCGGCTCGACCTGGCCACCGCCCGGCACCTGGTGGTGGAGGTGGAGGACAAGCTCCGCATGGCCGAACGGATGGCGGCCGAGCAGTCGCGAACGCCGGTCGGGCCGTGACTCCCCCACGGCCCGGCCGGCTGCCTGCTCAGTGGTACCGGTAGGCGTAGGTGGGCTGGGAGCGGCTGCCGGCGCGGAGGGCCAGGCCCACGAGCACGCCGAAGAGGAAGCCGCCGACGTGGGCGCCCCAGGCCACGCCCTCGTTGGGGTCGGTGAAGAACTGCAGCACGAACCAGGCCAACAGCAGGATCCCGGCGCGCAGCTCCACGAACAGGATCACCAGCATGAAGATCAGGGTCCGCACGCGGGCGTGGGGGTACAGCACGAGGTAGGTGCCCATGACCGCGGCGATGGCACCGGACGCGCCCACCACCGGCACGGTCGAGTCGGCGTTGAGGGCCACGTGCGCGGCGGTCCCCACGGCGCCGCCCGCCAGGTAGAAGAGCGCGAAGCCCAGGCTCCCCATCCGGTCCTCGACGTTGTTGCCGAAGACGTGGAGGAAGAGGAGGTTCCCGCCGATGTGGAACAGGCTGCCGTGCAGGAACATCGACACGAGCGCCGACAGCCACACGTTCTTGCCGGGGACCGCGGGCGCCGACCGGCCGTCGTCGACCCCGCAAGCCTCCAGGTGGCCCAGGCGGAAGGTCGCGTCGACCTCGACGAGGTCGAGCGGGCGCTGCTCGACCAGCTCGCAGGGGATCGCGGCGTTCTCCACGTAGAAGACGACGTCCTCGACCGTGTCGTCGCCGAGCGGCGTCGGCTGCCAGAGGAAGTAGGCGCCGATGCAGGCCACGATGATCATCCACGTGACGATCGGCGGCCGGGAGACCGGGTTCTCGTCGTGCAGGGGGATCAACGACGGCTCCTCGTCACCGGACACCCCGCCACCGGAACCCACCGCACGGGCGGAGACGCTAACCGGTGAGGGGACAGCGGGCCGCGCGGGCGGCCGAGGCGGTGACCGACCGCGCAGCCCGCTCTCACCTCACGGTGCAGCTCATCTTCTGTTGTCCGGGTACCGACGTCGGGTGCCGCCCGCCGGCGGGCGCCCGTTGGGTGTGGGTCGTTCGTGGCCCCCACACTTTCTCACGCGTGAGGGGCCTCCGGTGACACCTTCGCGACAGCATCACGAGGGGTGACGTCGTCGCCACGGAGGTCGTCGTCCTCGACGAGGTCGTCGATGAACTCGACGACCGCCTGCAACGCCTCGCTGTCGCGGTCCCCGTCCTCGTCGCCGTCGCGCTCCGGGCCGTCACCTGGGACATCGCCCCGGACCGCCCTCTCCTCGTCGTCGGCCCTGGTGGTCGGGTCGCCGGGCCGGTGGCGGCCGGCACGGTCGTGAGAGGTCGGGGCCGCGGCGACGTCCCCGGTGGCGACGTGGCGCTGCTCGTCACGTTCGCTCACGCCCCGCATTGTCCGCGGGCCGTGGCCCGCCCACATCAGTAGCGGTTACGCAATGCGTCGGGCGACGCGGCCGCCACGGTGCCGAACGCCTCGGCGAGCTGGTGGCGACCCTCGATCGACAGCTTCCGGTACACCCGGTGCAGGTGGGTGTCGACGGTGCGGACCGACAGGTAGAGCGCCTCGGCGATCTCGGGGCTGGTGCGCCCGGCGGCGGCCAGCAGCGCCACCTCGCGCTCGCGGTCGGTGAGCTCCTCGCCGGCCGGCACCTCCAGCTCCAGCGCCGGCGACCGGGGGCCGCCGCAGGCCGCCAGCAGGTCTTCGACCCGGCGCGCCGACGACGACGCCGACGCGCCCCGGCCGTCGCGCCGGTAGGCGTTGGCCGCCGACCGGTAGGCCTCGGCGGCGAGGAGGTCGGCACCCAGGTCGACGAAGCAGCGGCCCACCGCGGCCAGCTCGTCGGCGTCGTCGTTGACCAGGGCGCGGGCGTGGCGCAGGGCCAGGCCGACGAACGGGCCGTCGACCACCGCCTCCAGGCGCTCCAGGCCCTCCACGGCGTCGGCGGCCCGGCCCAGCCGCACGGCGGCGTGGTACACCTCGACGGCGACCGGCTTCGCCACGTGCTCCATGGCGGCGCCCAGCATGAGGCAGCGGTCGGCGGCGTGGGACACCTGCCCGCGGGCGGCGAGCAGCCACGAGCGCGACAGCTCGATGTAGGGCCGGGTGCGGGCGCCCCGGAGCGTGTCGGCCAGGTAGGCGGCGTCCGCGGCCTCCAGCGCCGCCTCGGCGAGGTCCAGCTCGCCGGCGAACACCGCGGCCCGGGCCCGCATCGCCTCGGCCAGCGGGCGCTGCCCGAACCAGTCGTTCTCCTGCAGGGCCCGCGACGACCGCTGCAGCTCCGCCAGCGCCGCCTCGGCGTGGCCCCGCAGCAGCAGCGCCCCGCCCCGGAAGCCGGCGAGGATGCCCCGCAGCGACGGGGGAGGGAAGGCGACGTCGAGGCCGAGGGTGCCGGCCGTGTACTCGTCGGCCTCCCGCACCCGGGTGCCCCAGTAGAGGGTCTGGAACCGGGCCATCCGCAACTGGAGCTCGCCGTAGGGCACGTCGCGGCGGTGGCGGCGGGCCAGCGTGTGCAGCTCGTCGCTGAGCAGCCCCAGCGCGTCGTCGATGCGGCCCTGGGCGCTCCAGGCGGTGACCGCCACCGTGGCCGCCCGCACCCGGGCCGGCTCGCCGGTGTCGGGCGAGGCGAGCAGCTCGTCGGCCATCTCGCCGGCCTCGTTGAGCCGCAGCGAGAACATGTACATCTGCGCCAGGACCGACCGGCACTCGGCCTGCCAGACCGGGTGGCCCTCCAGCTCGGCGTCCGCGGCCCGCAGCACGTCGAACGCGTCGTTCGACCGGTCGAGGTGCAGGAACAGCTCGCTGGCCCGGGCGATCGCGATCCGCGCCACCTCGTCGGGCGTCGAGGGCCGCAGGGCCGCCAGGACCGCCTGGGCCTCCTCGATGCGCCCCTGGCCCGACAGGGCCTCGCCGATGACGAGGCCGGCATCGACGCGCTCGGCGCCGCCCGCGGCCCGGGCGAGCCGCTCGGCGAGCCGGTGGTCGAGCCGGCCCATCGCCTCGCGGGCCAGCGCCAGCAGGTCCGCGGGGTCGCCGGTCAGGCCGGACTCCAACCGCCACGACGCCACCCGGAGGTGGTCGACCGGCATCCCCGCCCCCACGCCGGCGCCCTCGCTCTCCTGCTCGACGGCGCGCACGAGGTCGCGTAGCAGCGCCCGCCGCCGGGTGCGGGGCAGCGCCTGGGCGAGGACCTCGCCGTAGACGGGGTGCGCCACCTGGACGACGGCGCCCTCGTCGCCGGTCAGCTCGACCAGGGCGCGGCGCTCCAGCTCCTCGATCTCCTCGGCGCCGGCGAGGCGCTCGGCGACCTCCAGCGGCACCTGCTCCCCCACCGACACGAGCTCCAGCGCCGCCCGGGTGCCCGGCTCCAGCAGCCGGAGGCGCTCGTCGACCAGCTCGCGCAGCCGGGCCTGCGTGCCCGCCGCCAGCACCAGCCGTCCGCCCCCGCCCCGGTCGCGACGCTCGACGGCCGCCATCACCAGCTCTCTGACGAACAGGGCGTTGCCCCGGCTGAGCTGCCAGATCCGGTCGACGACCGAGGTCGGCACGCCGGAACCCAGCACCGCCAGCACCAGGCGCTCGGTGGCGTCGCGGTCGAGCGGCCGGACGTCGAGGCGGGCCACCAGCTCGTCCTTCCACAGCGCCACCAACCCGGGCGGCAGCTCGGGGTGCCCCTGCCGCACGCTCAGCAGCACCCGGATGCCGGACTGGGTGACCGCCAGGTGCAGGAGCGCCACCGACACCTCGTCGAGAAGGTGGGCGTCGTCGACCGCCAGCACGAAGCCACGGCCGCCGGCCCGCTCGTGGAGGCGGGACAGGGCGAAGTGCAGCAGCTCGTCGCGCTGCTGGGCCTGGTGGCCCTCGGGGCCGCCGTCGGCGGCGGTGAACAGGTGGGCGAACGAGCCGAGCGGGATCGCCCGGGCCGCCTCGGTGGCGCGCACCCACTCGACGGCCTCCCCGTCCGCCCGGAGGCCGTCGATCGCCTCGGAGACCAGCCGAGTCTTGCCCACGCCCGCGTCACCGAAGACCGCGACCCCTCGGGGCCCGCGATCGGACCGCAACAGGTGCCGCAGGCTGTCGAGCTCGGCGTCGCGCCCGACCAGCGGCCAGCGTCTGACCACGGCACGATGCTAGGGCGTGTCGGACGGGCGGCGGCGGGAGGGCCGGGACGGCCTGGTTGCCAGGGTCCCGAACCCGTGCCGAACCTGCCCCCGGACGGGAGCTGGTTCCGCGTCTCCCGGGCAGGTTCGAGAGGTGCCGCCCGTACGTACGTGGGCGGCGGCGAAATACGTAGGGGCTACTGATCCGCCGCTGGGCGTGCGCCCGTAGCGTTCTCGGTCGACGGCTTCGTTGGCGGGAGTGACTGGCGGGGCCGTCCGCCTCGGCGGAGCAGCCGGAGGGCCTGGCGGCGAACCCTCCGGCTGCGGCGGCGGTCCGGCCCGGCCCGGTGCTCTTCCCCCCAGCGGAGCCCAGGCCGCGGCTGGTCGCCTGAGGTGCCACGTGCGCTCGAGGGGTCGGTGCTCGGATCGCCGGCCCCTCGGGCGCCGCACCGTCGCTCCCGAGGTCGTCTGCCCGCTGGCGCGGCCGTCGGGCCCGGGCGCACCGACGCGCGTCAGGCACGTGGAACGCGAACGTCACCGCCCGGACGTTGACGTGTGCGACACGCGACTTACGGTGGGGCGTGGGCAACGGGGCCCTGCCCGCCAGCGATCACGGGGAGTGATCACCCATGACCGATCTGCTCGACCGCGCCGCCGCGGAGGAGCCCCGCGGCGACCCCGGACCCGACCCGACCGCCGACCCGGCGCCACCGTCGTCGGCCGCCCCCGAACCCGGCGCACCCGCCGATCCCGTTCCGGCGGCCCACCGTGCCCTGCTCGCCGCCGTCCTGCTCGGCGCCGGTGGCATCCACCTCGCCATGGCGCCGTCGCACCTCGACGGGTCCGTGTGGGAGGGCGCCGGATTCCTGGCCGCCGGCTGGGCCCAGGCGACCCTGGCCCTCCTGGTGGTGGCCGCCGGCCGTGGCGGCGCCCGCCGCTGGCGGGTCCGGTGGCGGTGGCTGCTGCCCGCCGTCGCCGGCGTGAACCTCGCCCTGGTCGTGGCGTGGGCGGTGAGCCGGACCACCGGCCTGCCCGTCGGCGCCCACGCCGGTGAGGCCGAGCCCGTCGGCCTGGTCGACGGGGTGTGCGCCGGCCTGGAGGTGGCGGCCGCCGGGGTGGCCGCCACGCTCGTCGTCGCCCGGCGGCGCGTCACCGGACCGCTGCCCCGCCGCGGGGCGCTCGTCGCCGCCGGGCTGGCCGTGGTGCTGGCGACCGCGGCGCTGGCGTCGCCCGACGCCCGCGACCACGCGGCCGGCCACGACGACGGCGGCACCGGGCACGCCGCGGGGCACGACGACGCCACCGCGGCGATGGCGGGCGACCACGGCCACGCCGCGGGGAGCGACGCCGCGGCCGACGAGGCGTCCGGCTTCGCCGAGCTGGTCAACGGCCACCACCACGACACCGGCGTCGAACCGCTCACCGTCGAGGAGTCGGTGACGCTCGCCCGCCAGCTCGCCAGCACCGTCGACCTCATGGAGAAGTACCCGACGCTCGGCGACGCGGAGGCCGCCGGCTACCGCCGCAACGGGCCGTTCACGCCGGGCCTCGGCACCCACTACGCCCCGCCGAACGCCCCGCTCAACACCGACGGCGACATGGACCCGGAGGACCTCGCCAACGCCTTCCTCATCTACGACGGCCTCGAGCCCGACGCGCCGATCGCGGGGTTCATGTTCCTGGCCGCCGAGGTGGAGCCCGAGGGCTTCGCCGGGCCGAACGACCACTGGCACTACCACGACAACGTGTGCGTGATCATCCATCCCGACGGGACCCTCGACTCGCCGCTGGCGTCCGACACCTCCGGCACGACCAAGGAGCGGTGCGACGAGATCGGCGGCCAGTGGATCCCGTTCACGGGCTACATGGTCCACGTGTGGAACGTGCCGGGCTACGAGTCGCCCGACGGCATGTTCACCGAGGTGAACCGGGCCATCACCTGCCCGGACGGCACCTACCACCGGATACCGCTGACCGACATCGTCGGCAAGGACAACCTCTGCGTGAACCCGTGACGGGCTGCTGACCGGACCCGGCCCTCCGGCCCGACCCACCCGGCCTGGCCCGGTCCCCGCCGCCCGGGGCCCGGGTCAGCCGGCCCGGGACGAGATCTGCTGGACCGCCCAGGTGTTGCCGTCGGGGTCGCTGAAGAACACGAAGCCCGAGTTGTCGAGCGCCGGGCCCACCTCGTCGTCCCGGCGGGGCCGGATGGTCCCGTCGCGCTCGGCGAACCGCACCTCGCTCACGTCGACGCCCCGGGCGGTCAGCTCGGCGTGGGCGGCCAGGACGTCGGGCACCACGAGCTGCAGGCCCCGGAGCGAGCCGGGCTCCGCGTCGGTCATGCCCTTGGCGATCTGGATCGAGCAACCCGACCCCGGCGGGGTGAGCTGCACGAAGTGGCGGCTGTCGTC
>DATCLV010000617.1:0-7701 GCA_036563745.1 Acidimicrobiales bacterium
CGCTCACCGCCCGCTGGGTCGCCGCCCGGCCGCAGTCGACCAGCACCCACTCGGCGCCGGCCACGACCGCCACCGCCGAGCCTGCCCGATCCGGATCCGGCACCGGGGTGCCGCTGCCGAGGATCACCACGTCGACCATGCGGGCAGTCTGGCAACCCGGCGAGGCATCGTCGGTGCAGGACCGTCCCGGCCGCTGCCACGCGGCCTCCCGCGCCACCGCCCCCCCGGCCTGACGGGCGGCGCGCTGCCCACGTCAGGAGGGGAGGGGAGCGCTTCGACCGGTCGTTCGATCGTTCCGGCTCCTCGAACCGCCCCTCGAGGCGAGCGCCGACTTCTCCGCCAGGGCCGGGGAGCTCTGCGCCGCGGGGTCGACGAGCTGGACGCCCAGCCGATCGGCCCGACGCCTGCTCGAAACGCACGAGGCCGACGACGCAGGCGCCCGGCGCGGTGCAGTCGGTGGTGCCGCCCTACCGGGAGCGGAGGTCGGCGACGACCTCGGCGAGGAGGGTGATGCCCGCCTCGATCCGGGGCTCGGTGAGACTCGCGTAGCCGAACAGCAGGCCGGGACGAGGCGGTGGGTCGCCGGTCTGGTCGAGGCGGTAGGACGTGAGGCCGTACACCTTGCACCCCCGTGCCGTGGTCTCCGCGACGACCGTGGCCTCGTCCAGGTCGGGCGGCAGCCAGGCCGCCAGGTGGAGGCCCGCCGACACGCCGGTCGGGCGCAGGTCTGGGAGGTGCTCGGCGAGCGCGGCGAGCAGCGCGTCCCGCCGGCGCCGGTAGACCGGCCGCATCCGCCGCATGTGGCGGTCGAGCTCGCCGCGGGCGAGGAAGTCGGCGAAGGCGAGCTGATCGAGGATCGGTGAGCCCCGGTCGGCGGTCTTCTTCGCCGCCGCCAGGTCGTCGACGAGGGGCTCCGGTGCCACCAGCCACCCGAGCCGGAGCCCGGGCGACAGGGTCTTGCTGACCGACCCGGCGTACACCACCAGGTCCGGCGCCAGGCCCTGCAGCGCGCCGACCGGCGTGCGGTCGTAGCGGTACTCGCTGTCGTAGTCGTCCTCGACGACGAGCGCGCCCCGCCGCCGGGCCCAGTCGAGGACCCGGGCCCGGGCCTCGGCGGACAGCACGGCGCCGGTCGGGCATTGGTGGGCCGGCGTGAGGAGCAGGGCGTCGGCGTCGATCCCGTCGAGGACGTCGACCCGGAGGCCGCCCTCGTCGACCGGCACCCCCACGACCTCGAGCCCGGCGTCGACAGGCACCTGGCGGATCTCGGGGTCGGACGGGTCCTCGACGGCGACCCGGCGGGCCCCGCGCCCGGCCAGCACCCGGGCGACGAGCGCCACCCCCTGGGTGAACCCGCTGCACACGACCACCTGCTCGGGTCGGGCCAGAGTGCCCCGCGCCCGGTTCAGGTAGTCGGCCACGGCCTGCCGCAGCTCGGGAGCGCCGTGCCCGGCCGAGTAGGAGAGCTGCTCGTCGGTCGCCCCGTGGACCGCGTGGCGCAGCGACCGCAGCCAGGCCCGGCGCGGGAACTGGCTGACGTCGGGCTGGCAGTACTTGAAGTCGTACCGTGGCCGGTCCGGGACCGGGCCCGACCGACCCGACGCCGACCTGGCGGATGCCGAGCCTGACGACAGCCCCGGGACGGCGCCCGCTGAGCGTCCGGAGCCCGGGAGCGACGAGGGCGTCGAGACCGAGGAGGCCGCGCGCGCCCACGCCGGGTCGAGCGGCGACCCCGGGGCAGCGCCCGTGGCTGACGATCCGTCCACGGCGTCGTCGCGCCATGAGCCTGCGGCTGTGCCGGTACGTGCAGGCCCGGCGACGGCGTCGTCACGGGCCGACGTCGTCGTCGGGCTCGCGGCGGAGGACCCGGTTGCGGCGTCGTCACGCGAGGATCCCGGGGTCGGGTCTGCCGGGGGCCAGGCGGGTGGGGTCGGCAGCGGCACCAGGTCCTGCGCCACCCGGGTGTACCCGCCGGACCGGGCGGTCAGGTACCCCTCCGCGGTCAGCTGCTGGTAGGCCTCGACGACGACCCCGCGGGACACGCCGAGCTGGCCGGCCAGGCTCCGGGTCGACGGCAGCGCCGTGCCCGACCGCAGCCGCCCGTCGCGGATCCGGCTGCGGATCGCCACCTCCAGCTGCCGGTGGAGCGGTTCGGGGCCGTCGCGCCGCAGCTCCACGAGGAGGTCGGCGGCCATCCCCGAATTGGTCCTGACTTCGGACACCGGATCGGATCTTAACGGCGGACCGATCTTCGGCCAGCCTGGGGGCATGGCCCCGCCCTCCTCCCTTCGCGTCCTGGACGACGACCTCGACGGGCACGTCCTCCTCCCGGGCGACCCGGGCTACGACGAGGCGCGCACGGTCTGGAACGCCATGATCGACCGCCGTCCCCGGCTGATCGTGCGGGCCGCCAGCGTCGGCGACGTGGTCACCGCGGTGCGGACCGCCCGCGAGCTCGACCTCGAGCTCGGCATCCGCTGCGGCGGCCACAGCGTGGTCGGCCAGGCCGTGCCCGAGGACGGCCTCATGCTCGACCTCACCCCGTTCGGCGCCGTGCGGGTCGACCCGACCGCCCGCCGGGCGTGGGTGCAGGGCGGCGCGCTGCTCGGCGCGCTCGACGCCGCCAGCCAGCCCCACGGGCTCGCCACGACGGCGGGCAACGTGTCGCACACGGGCGTCGGCGGGCTGACCCTCGGCGGCGGGATGGGATGGCTCGCCCGGCAGTACGGGCTGAGCTGCGACAACGTCGTGTCCTTCGAGCTGGTGACGGCGGCCGGCGAGATGGTGCGGGCCAGCGCCGACGAGAACCCCGAGCTGTTCTGGGGCCTCCGCGGTGGGGGCGGCAACTTCGGTGTGGTCACCGAGTTCGAGTTCGTCCTGCATCCCGTGGGGACGCAGGCCCTGCTGGTCGAGCTGGACCTGCCCGTCGGGGCCGCAGGCGCGGCCGAGGTGGTGCGGGGCTGGCGCGACCTGTCCGAGACGGCGCCGCGGGCGGCGACCTTCACCCTCGGGATCACCACCGACGACGACGGCCGGGAGGTCGTCACGGTCGGCTACGTGTGGGTCGGCGACCCCGACGAGGGGCAGGCGCTCCTCCCGGCGCTCCGGGCGCTGGGCCCGGCGGCCGGGGTGGCGCTCGAGGAGCGGGTGCGACCGATGACCTACCTCGACCTCCAGCGGATCGACGACACCGTCCGCGGCCACGAGAAGCGCCGCTACTGGAAGGGCCACTACCTGCGGTCGCTGCCCGACGAGGCGGTCGACCTGCTGCTGGCCCGGGGCGTCGACCGCTCGAACGGCGACGCCGGTGGCACCGGTGGCGACGTCCCCGTCGACCTCCTGCCGAACGTGAGCCTGCAGGCGTACGGCGGGGCGATCGCCGAGGTCCCCGACGACGCCACCGCCTTCAGCCACCGGGCGACCCGGTTCGAGTTCGTCGCCTCCAAGGGGTGGACCGACCCGGCCGACGACGCCGCGGTCATGGCGGCGGCCCGGCGGTGCGCGGCCGCCATCGAGCCGTTCGCGAGCGGGGTGTACGTCAACGTGCTCAGCGACGAGGAGGGCGAGACCGGCGTCCGGCGCGCCTACCCGCCGGCGAAGCTCGCCCGGCTGGTCGCCCTCAAGGACCGCTACGACCCCGACAACGTCTTCCACCTCAACCACAACATCCGCCCCTCGGCGGGGTCGACCGGGTCGGCGGCGTCGGAGGCGGCCGCCGTCGACCACGGTTCGACGTCGCCGCCTGGGAGCCACAGCTAGCGAGTCGCGAGAAGGAGTCCCCGTGCTGACCGAGGTCGCCGACGGCGTGCTGGTCCACCAGAGCCCCCTCCTGGAGAACAACGCCATCGCCGTGACGGGCCCGACCGGGGTGCTGCTCGTCGACCCCGGGCTCACCGACGCCGAGATGACCTGCCTGGCGGACGATCTCCGGGTGCGCGGCCTCCCGGTCGTGGCCGGGTTCGCCACGCACCCGGACTGGGACCACGCCCTCTGGCACCCGGCCCTCGGTGACGCGCCCCGCTACGGCACCGCCGCCTGCGCGGCCCACCTGCGCGACCTGCGATCGGCACCGGACTGGCAGGCCCGGGTCGCAGCAGGCCTGCCGCCCGAGGTCGCCGGCGAGGTCCCGCTCGACCTGTTCGGGCTCGTCACCGGCCTTCCCGCCGGCGCCACGACCGTGCCGTGGGACGGCCCGGAGGTCCGGATCGTCGAGCACCCGGCCCACTCCCCGGGCCACGCGGCACTGCTCGTCGAGGAGCGGCGGGTGCTGGTCGCCGGCGACATGCTCTCCGACGTCCTGGTCCCGATGCTCGACGACCCCCGCGGCACCAACGACCCGATCGAGGACTACCTCGTCGGGCTGCGGCGGCTGGAGGACATCGCCGACCGCGTCGACACGGTGATCCCGGGCCACGGGTCGGTCGGCGGCGCCGAGCAGGTCCGGGCCCGCCTCGACCGGGACCGGGCCTACGTCCAGGCCCTGGCCGAGGGCGGCGGCGCCGACGACCCCCGCCTCGGCCCCGACGCCAAGCCGGGCTGGGAGTGGGTGACCGAGATCCACACCGGCCAGCTCCGCCGGTTCGCCCCGCCACCCGACCCCCAGCCGTAGCCCGGCGGCGTCGCCGCCGGGGCGGACGCGCCCGGCCGCCGGCTCGACCACCTCGACGCCCCGGCCCGATCCGTCCCGACCCCGGAACGGCCGCGGTGGGTGAATGGCGCCGCCGCGCCCGCCACCAACGGTGGCTCCCGCGTCACGGTTCGTTCGGAAACCGGTCAGCGTCCCGGCAGCGACTGGTCACGCCCTGCTCACCGACAGGTGACGGACGCGCAATGGCCCTTCCTTACGTTCCGCGGGACAGCGAAACCGGAGCGGGAGAAGCGAATGCGCACAGGCAGACGTTCCAGGTGGTTGGGCGCGCTCGTCGCCGCCGCACTGCTGGCGGTCACCGCCACGGCGTGCGGTGACGACGACGGCGGCGACGACGAGACCGGCGGCGGAGGTGGCGACGAGGAGACCGTGAAGGTCGGGATCCTCCACTCGCTCTCGGGCACGATGTCGATCAGCGAGGTCGCGGTCCGTGACGCCGAGCTCCTCGCGATCAAGGAGATCAACGAGGCCGGCGGCGTGCTGGGCCGGCAGATCGAGCCGGTCGAGGAGGACGGGGCCTCCGACTGGCCGACGTTCGCCGAGAAGGCGGAGAAGCTCCTCACCGTCGACGACGTGGCGGCCGTGTTCGGCGGGTGGACCTCCGCCAGCCGCAAGGCGATGCTGCCGGTGTTCGAGGGCCTCGACGGGCTGCTGTTCTACCCGGTCCAGTACGAGGGCCTGGAGGCGTCGCCCAACATCTTCTACACCGGCGCCACCACGAACCAGCAGATCATCCCGGCGCTCGACTACCTGAAGGAGCAGGGGCTCACGCGGGTCTACCTGGTGGGCTCGGACTACGTCTTCCCCCGCACCGCCAACAAGATCATCAAGGCCTACGCCGAGGCGAACGGCCTGGAGATCCTGGGCGAGGACTACCTGCCGCTGGGCGAGACCGACACGGCGACGCTGGTGTCGAAGGTCCAGGCCGCCGACCCGGACGTGGTGTTCAACACCCTGAACGGCGACACGAACGTCGCCTTCTTCAAGGAGTTCACCGCCAAGGGCATCACCGCCGAGGACATCCCCACCATCTCGGTGTCGGTGGCCGAGGAGGAGGTGTCGGGCATCGGCGTCGACAACATCGAGGGGCACCTCGTGGCCTGGAACTACTACCAGACCACCGACACCCCGAGGAACGCCGAGTTCGTCGCCGCCTTCAAGGCCGAGTACGGCGAGGACCGGGTCGTGGCCGACCCCATCGAGGCCGGCTACAACGCCGTCTACATCTGGGCGGCGGCGGTCGAGAAGGCCGGCAGCTTCGACGTCGACGCCGTCCGGGAGGCGGCGAAGGGCCTCGAGCTCGAGACGCCCGAGGGCACGATCACCGTCAGCGACTGGAACCAGCACGTCGCCAAGACGGCTCGCATCGGCAAGATCAACGCCGAGGGCCTGATCGACGAGGTGTGGGCGTCGGACGGTCCCATCGAGCCCGACCCGTGCCTGGCGGACTACCCGTGGGCCGAGGGCCTCGCCCAGGGCGAGTGCGACGCGGCCCTGGAGGCGGCGGGCTAGCGGCCGGCGGCACGCACACGCAACGGACGTAACCGACGCAACGGACGCAACGGACGTAGCGGACGTTCGACGAGAGGGAGCCAGCGGTGAGCGTCTACCTCGAACAGGTCTTCAACGGCCTCAGCCTGGGCTGGATCCTCCTGCTCGTGGCACTGGGCCTGACCTTCACCTTCGGTCAGATGCGGGTGATCAACATGGCGCACGGCGAGCTGATCATGGCCGGCGCCTACACCCCCTACGTGCTGCAGACGGAGGTCGGGCTGTTCGCCGGTGCCAAGGGCGCCGGGTTCGTGGTGGCGCTCCCGCTGGCGTTCGTCGTGGCGGGAGGGCTGGGGCTGGTGCTGGAGCGGCTCCTGCTCTCCCGCATGGTCGACCGGCCGCTCGACACGCTGCTGGTCACCTTCGGGATCAGCCTCATGCTCCAGCAGGCGGCGAAGGACTGGTTCGGTGCCCCCAACGTCGACGTGGTGACGCCGACGTGGCTGCGGGGGAACTGGCACCTGCTCGGCTTCGCCATGCCGCACCGGCGCCTGTTCATCATGGCGCTGGGGCTGGCGGTGGTGGTCGGCGTGTGGGCCTTCATGGCGAAGCTGCCCCAGGGCCGCCGGATGCGGGCGGTGATGCAGAACCGGGACCTGGCGGCGGTCAGCGGGCTGGCCACCCGCCGGGTCGACGGCCTGACGTTCTTCCTCGGCTCGGGCCTGGCCGGGGTGGCGGGGGTGGCGGTGTCGCTGATCGGGTCGATCGGCTCCCAGATCGGGACCGACTACGTGATCGACGCCTTCCTGGTGGTGATCGTCGGCGGCCTCGGGACCCTGCGGGGCGCCGTGGTCGCCGCCTTCCTGCTGGGCATGACCAACGCCTTCAGCGAGTACTTCACGACGGCCAGCCTGGGGAAGGCGATCGTCTTCATCCTGGTCGTCGCCTTCCTGCAGTTCCGACCCAACGGCCTGGTGTCGTTCCGCACGAGGGGGTTGGCGACATGACCGCGGTGACCGTGAACGACCCGTCGGTGCCGCCCGAGGAGGAGGGCACGGGCGGCACCGACGGCTCGGGTGCCGGTGGCGACTCGGCCGGTGGCGGCGCCGGGGTGCTGCCCAGCCTGCGACCGGCCGGCGCCGTCAACCCGTGGCTCGGCCGGGCCGGGCTGGTGCTGTTCGCCGTGGTGCTGTTCGCCTGGCCCGACGCGCTCGACGACCCCACCCGCACCCGCCAGTGGGCCGAGTACCTCTGCTACGCCATGGTGGCCGTCGGGCTCGACATCGCCTGGGGCTACGGCGGGATGCTCGCCCTCGGCCAGGGCGTGTTCTTCGGGCTCGGCGCCTACGCGATGGGCATGTACCTGTCGCTGGAGCAGGTGCCCGACGGGGCCGTGCCCCAGTTCATGGCGCTCTACGGCGACCAGACCGAGCTGCCGCTGGTGTGGCGGCCGTTCCAGTCGCCGGCGGCCGCTTGGATCCTGGCGGTGGTCGTGCCGATGGTGGTGGCGGGGCTGCTGGGCTGGCTGGTGTTCCACCGGCGGGTGCGGGGCCCGTTCTTCG
>DATCLV010000618.1:0-2015 GCA_036563745.1 Acidimicrobiales bacterium
AGGTGGGTGGGGCCGGCGGGGCCGGCGGCGACGAGAGCTCGGCGACCGCGCCGGCGACGTCGTCGGGAGCGGCGACGTTGACGACGCGGACGTCGGGCACGGTGCGCTTGGCCAGGCCGGCCAGCACCTTCCCGGGCCCCGCCTCGACGAAGGTCGTGGCCCCCAGTTCGACCAGCGCCCGCTGGCTCTCGGTCCAGCGGACGGGGGTGACCAGGTGCCGGCGCAGGAGCTGCGGCCAGGCGGCCGGGTCGGTGACGGGGGCGGCGTCGGTGTTGGTGACGATCGGGGCCGAGGGCTCCCGGAACTCCAGCTCGTCGAGCAGGGGCCCGAGCGCCTCGGCGGCGTCGGCCAGGAGCGGCGTGTGGAAGGCGTGGCCGACCGCGAGCGGCATGACCCGCCGGGCGCCCAGCTCCTTGGCCCGCTCGCTCGCCCGCTCCAGCCCCTCGGGGGTGCCGGCGATGACGATCTGGCCGGGGGCGTTGTCGTTGGCGACCCAGGCGTCGCCGTCGGTGCACGCCTTCTCGGCGAGGGCGAGGTCGGCGCCCACGAGGGCGGCCATGCGCCCGACCTGGGCGTCGGCGCTGTCCTGCGACACGTCGGCCCGGCGGGCGGCGAGCCGGTAGCCGTCGGCCCGGTCGAGGGCACCGGCGGCGACCAAAGCGGTGATCTGCCCCAGCGAGTGCCCGGCGAAGGCGAGCGGCGGCTCGGGGAGCTGCGGCGCCAGGGCGTCCCAGGCCATGAGCGACCCGAGGAACACGGCGAGCTGGCTGGCCCGCGTGGTGGCGAGCTCGTCGGCGTCGGCCTCCAGCAGCAGCCGGGCGAGCGGCCGGTCGAGGACCTCCTCGGCCTCCGTGATCACCCGCCACGCATCGTGGGCGCGCCAGGCGGCGCCGGCGCCGGGAGTGGCGGCTCCCTGGCCGGGGAAGATCACGACGTGCGACACGGGGCGAGTCCTCCAGCGAGCGCGAGATGAACAGGACCGGACGGGGTGGGGTCCCAGTGAGACCTTCGGACCGCGCCGCGGTTACACATCTCGTTGGTGTCTCAGCCGACGGGGGACGGCGCGCGGCGGCCCGTGGTACCGCCCGGCTGGCGGAGCGACCCGCCCTGACCTGGGGTTGCGGCCCGTCGCCGGGCGCGACGAAGCCCCCGCCCGTCGTGTGGCGGGGTCGGAGGCTCGTGGCCGAGTCGGTCAGGCGGGCGTCAGCTTCGAGGGTTCCCGACTGCCGCCGGCCCTGGCCGCTACGGCGCGGTCGTGGTGGTGGTCTCGGTGTCCGGGACCGTCGTCGTGGTCCCGGCGTCGTCACCCGGCGTGGTCGTCGTCGTCTCGTCACCGGCGCCGGGCTCGGCGAGGCTGTCGTCGGGCGACACCGGGACGGTCGTCTCGGGCGGCGCTGTCGTCGTGGTGGCGACCGTGGTGTTGGTGGGCCGGTTGCCGGTCTGGGGGACCGACCCTTCGTCGTTGTCGTCGTCGCCGCAGGCACCGACGACCAGCAGGCCGGCGACGAGGGGGATCGACAGGAGTTGGGATCGACGCATGACGTTCTTTCGGTCGCCTACGAGTTGCGTTGCAAAGGCTGACGAGCCGCGACCACCCGGCGCAACTCGACGCGGTGCGCGTCGCCCCATCGCCCCGCTACTGGCAACGGGCGCACAGCCCGACGAGGTCGAGCCGGTGGTGCAGCGCCGAGAACCCGGCGTCGTCGGCGATCTCGCTGAGGGCCGTGTCGAGCCGGCGCTCCACCTCGCTGGGCACGGTGAAGTCGGTGACGTCGCCGCAGCCGCTGCAGATGAGGTGGTGGTGGTGCTCGGTGAGGTCCTCGGCCAGCTCCCAGCAGGCGTGGTCGCCGGTGGTGACGATCCGGTGGGCGACCCCCGCCCGCTCCAGCACCGCCAGGTTCCGGTAGGCCGACGACTGGGCCAGGCCCTCCGACCGCTCCAGCAGCTGGGGGAGGGTGAGCGGCGCCGGGGCGGCGGCCAGGACGTCGACCAGCGCCTGGCGTTGCGCCGTGAAC
>DATCLV010000621.1:0-6351 GCA_036563745.1 Acidimicrobiales bacterium
TGCTCACCGACGGGATCTTCGAGGGCCACGCCGGCACCGAGCGCCTGGGGATGGAGGGGCTGGCCGGGCTGGTGCACGACCTGCGCGCCCGCCCGAACCCGGGCCCGGGCAGCGGCTCGGACGGTGACAGGGGCGGCGACGCCGGCCACGGCGCGGAGCGGCTGCTCGACGCGCTGGTGACCAGCACCCGCGAGCTCAACGGCGGCGACCTCGACGACGACCTCGCCCTGCTGTGGGTCGGCGCGCGGGAGTGATCCGGTGGTGACGACCCCCTCACCCTCGCCCGCCTCACCGTCCTCGCCGTCGCCCTCGCCGTCGCCGGTGTCCTCCGACCCGTTCGACGCCACCGGCTCGACCACCGGGCCGACCACCGAGGGAGACCCGGGTCTGTCCGACGTTCCCGACGCCGTCGCTGCGGGCGACGAGCGCGGTGGGCCGCGGGAGGTCGGGACCGGCTCGGTGACGGCAGCCGGCGACCGTCCCGTGCGGCCCATCAGCATCCGGCGCCACGTGCGGGTCACGTTCGGCATCGCCGTCGTCGCGGCGGTGGTCGTCGCCGCCTCCGGGGTCGTCGGCTTCTGGGCGCTGCTCGACGCCCGCGAGCAGGTCGTCGACCGCGCCGACCCCGCCCTGCTGGCCGCCACCGAGCTGCTGGCCGGGTACGTCGACCAGGAGACCGGGGTCCGGGCCTACGTCCTCACCGGCGACTCCCGCTTCCTCACCCCCTACGACGAGGGCGAGGCCCGCGCCGCCGACGACCGCGCCCGGCTGGAGCGGCTGGGCGGCGGGTTCGACGGCGTGCTCCCGGCGCTCGCCCACGTCGACGGGGCCGTCGCCACGTGGCGGACCGAGTACGTCGAACCGACCCTCGACGGCGTGCGGGCCGGCGACCCGTCGGTGCGCGAGGAGGCCACCCTCGCCGAGGGCCGGGAGCGCTTCGACGAGATCCGGGCCGCGGTCGCCGAGCTGCAGGTCGCCCTCGTCGACGCCCGCCAGGACGCCCGCCAGGAGCTGTCCGACACGACCGCCCGGCTGGTCGTCACGATCTCGTTGGGCGCGGCCGTCCTGCTGGGCCTGGTCGCGTTCCTGTGGCGGCTCATGCGGCTGGGCGTCGAGGGACCGCTGCACCAGCTCGGCGAGGACGCCCGGCAGGTGTCCGGCGGTGACCTCGCCCACCCGGTGGCGCCGGTCGGCCCCGTCGAGCTGCAGGCGCTCGGCGAGGCGATGGAGCAGATGCGCCACCGCATCGTCGAGGAGCTCGACGCCGTCCGGGCCGCCCGCGACCAGCTCGCCCGGCAGACCGAGGACCTCGAGCGCTCCAACGCCGAGCTGGAGCAGTTCGCCTACGTCGCCTCCCACGACCTGCAGGAGCCGCTGCGGAAGGTCGCCTCGTTCTGCCAGCTGCTCCAGAGCCGCTACCAGGGGCAGCTCGACGAGCGGGCCGACCAGTACATCGAGTTCGCCGTCGACGGCGCCAAGCGCATGCAGGCGCTCATCAACGACCTGCTGGAGTTCTCCCGGGTCGGGCGGCGGGGCGGCGAGGCCGACGTCGTCGACGCCGACGAGCTGCTGGCCCGGGCGCTGTCCAACCTGTCGACCGCGGTCGAGGACACCGGCGCCCACATCACCTCCGACGACCTCCCGCCGGTCCGCATCGAGGTCAGCCTCGGCGTCGCCCTGTTCCAGAACCTGGTGTCGAACGCCATCAAGTTCCGCCGGGAGGGCACCGAGCCGCACGTGACGATCACCGTGCGCCCGAACGACGCCGGCGAGCACGAGTTCGCCGTCACCGACGACGGCATCGGCATCTCGCCCGACTACGCGGAGCGCATCTTCGTCATATTCCAGCGCCTCCACGGGAAGGAGGAGTACGACGGGACCGGGATCGGCCTAGCGTTGTGCCGCAAGATCGTGGAACACCATGGCGGCCGCATCTGGGTGGACACGTCGAACACATCAGGTGAGGGGCACGGAACGACCGTGCGTTTCACACTCCCTGCCGTCCAAGGAGACGCATGAACGACACCACCGAGGCTCGTCCGATCGAGATCCTGCTCGTGGAGGACGACCCCGGCGACACCCTGATCACCACGGAGGCGCTGCAGCGCAGCCGGGTGACCAACAACCTCAACTGCGTCGCCAACGGCGAGGAGGCCCTGGCCTACCTCCGGCGGGACGGCGAGTACGCGACGGCGGTCCGACCCGACCTCGTGCTCCTCGACCTGAACCTGCCCCGGCGAGACGGCCGCGAGGTGCTCGCCGAGGTCAAGTCCGACGAGGGCCTGCGCCGCATCCCCGTGGTCGTCCTGACCACCTCCCAGGCCGAGGAGGACGTCCTCCGGAGCTACGACCTGCACGCCAACGCGTACGTGACCAAGCCGGTCGACTTCGACCGGTTCGTCGACGTCGTGCGCAGCATCGACGAGTTCTACTTCACGATCGTCCGCCTGCCGGACGCCTGATCGCGCTGATCGCTCTGCGCGCTCCGAGCGCGAGGAAGGGGGCGGGCCTGGTGCCCGCCCCCTTCGCTCGCTGGGGTCGCTGAGACCTTGCGACGTTCCGACGTTCAGACGCAGCCGGCGTCGCGCCGCTCGCCGTCGCCCCGCAGGTCCTCCACCCGGGTGTAGTCCGCCGGGACGTCGGCCTCGAGGTTGGCCAGGTTCTCCGGGGTGCGGGGCAGGTACTCGTAGTCCTGGACGTACTCGACCTCGGAGCCGGGGTAGCCGATGTAGCGCACGGGCCGGAAGGTCTCCGGGTCCACGAGTGCGATGCCGACGATGTCGTCCTCGTCGCCGGCAGTGCGGGCCGCCGCCAGCTCGGCCGCACGCACCGCGTGCTCGTCCGAGTTGGCCGCCTCGTCTTCGGCGGCCCGCACCGCGTCCTCGGCGTCGCCGGTGGCCGCGTCCTCGGCGGCGCGGACGGCGTCCTCCAGCGCCGCCTGGCGCTCCGCGTCCTCCTCGACCTGCCGCACCTCGCCGTCCGGCCCGATCAGGTCGTCGATGGAGGCGCTCGATGCCCGCTCGACCAGCCGGATCAGCTCCCGCCCGTCGACGACCTCGGTGCCGTCCTCCACCATCCTCCCGTCCTCGAGGGCTCGCTGCACCCACCGGGTGGCGTTGCCCGGGCCGAAGGGAAGGCCCGTCGGTTGTTCGACGTACTCGGCGAAGCAGTGGTCGACGACCACGCTGTGGTCCACGCCGCCCGCGCTGTCCATGGACGGGCGGCCGTCCCGGAAGCGCTGGAGCAGCCGGGCGTCGCCGGTGGTCTCGTCGAACCACTGGTCGTCGTCGCCGAAGCTCGTGTTGTCCTGGGTGACGTGCACGACCATCGTCGCCTCGGCCTCCTGGGTGGCCGAGATGATGCGGGTGGTCAGGTCCTCGATCCGGGTCGGGTCGGTGCCGGCGCTGCCCACGGTCTCGTCACCGTCGGCGCCGCCGGTGACGACGGCGACGACCGCCACGGCCGCCGCTGCCGCGGCGATCGCGCCCACCCCGGCCCGGAGGGAGCGGCGGCCGGCCCGCCGTTGGCGCCGATGCGGGCGCTCGCGTCGATCGGCGTGGTCGGCGGCGGTGCCGGTCCGCAGTGCGTCGTGGCCGTTGCGGGCGTTGGCGGCGTTGTGGGCGCGGTGCGCGGCGGTGAGCCGGGCGAGCAGGCGCTCCTCGAAGCGGGGGAGCGCGAGCTCGTCGTCGGGGACGCCGCCGGGGCTGGTGTCGAGGTCGGTCATCGGGGGTTCGCTCCTGGTTCGATCGGGGTGGCTGGGCTGGCTGCTCCGGAGATCTGGTCGCGCACCCGGCGTCGGGCGCGGGAGAGACGGACCCGGGCGGCGCCGGCCGAGATGCCGAGTTCGGCGGCGGCCTGTCCGGGCGTGTGGCCGGCGGCGACGAGGCGCAGGACGTCCTGCTCGGCGGGGGAGATGCCGTCGAGCGCCTCACCGAGGCCGCGTGCCTGGTGGGCGGCGTCGATGGCGGCCTCGATGCGCTCGCTCTCGTCGGGGTCGAGGAGGTCGCGGCCGGTCCCGGCCAGGCGGGCGGTGAGGGCGCCGGTGCGGGCGTGGCTGCGGTGGACCTCGCGCGCCACGTTGGCGGCGATGCCGAGGACGAAGGGCGCCGGCTCACCCCGGGCGGGGTCGTAGCGGTCGGCGGCCTCGATGAGGCGGAGGAACGTCTGGGCGACGACATCGGCCACGTCGTCGGCCCGGGTGCAGCGCCGGGCGGCGAAGGCGGTCACGCGGCGGACGTAGCGGCGGTAGATCGCCTCGAACGCCGCCGCGTCCCGTGACGCCCGGGCCAGCAGCGCGGCATCTCCGTCCCCGTTCCCGTCCCCAGCCGACTCACCGTGTGCCATGTCCGGTATTGCGCCGGTGGGCCGGAGCGTTACGTGGCGCCGGTGGTGTCGGTCGGGTCGGCGGTGTTCGCGTCGTCCGCGGTGGCGTCGTCGGCCTTGTCCGCCTCGTCCGCCTGGTCCGCCGCGTCGGCGAGGCCCTCGGCGACCTCGACGGCGACGGCCACGAGGTGGTCCAGCAGCCGGGGGCCGGCGTAGCCGTCGAGCGCGACGTGCACCTGGTCGCCGGTGGTCCACAGGGCCCGCCAGGGCGGCGGAGGCAGGGCGTGCATGAGGTCGAAGAGGGCGTCGGCGGCGGGGGTCTCGAAGCCGAGGAGGGCGCCGACGGTGCGGTCGCCGCGGGTGCGGAGGACCTCGTCGAGCTCGGTCGCCGAGCGGTCGACCCAGCGGCGGCGCCGGGTGGCGACCAGGTCGGGGAGGTCGACGCCGGTGCGGACGGTGCAGACGGTGCGCCGGACCTCGGGGCGCCCGTCGTCGGCCTGGGGACGGTCGAGGGCGACGGCGATCTGGTGGCCCCGGTGCTCGCCGGCGACGCGGCCGGCCTCCTCGGGGTCGTCGCTGGGCTGGGGCTCGAGGCCGCGGTCACGGCCCCAGCCCTCCAGCCGGTGGCGGGCGACGTCGTCCTCGGCCTGCTCCTGGCCGCGGGCGACGACCGTCATCCCCCAGAGCACCACGCCCAGGACGGCCACCGCCGCCAGGACTCCGACGAGCACGAGCACCGCCCCCATCCCGGAGTTTCTAGCCCACCGGATCCTTAAGGTTGGGTCGATGGCACCGGTGCGAGAAGTCCAGGTCACCTTCGACTGCGCCGACCCCGAGCGCCTCACCCGCTTCTGGTGCGAGGTGCTGGGCTACGTGGTCCCGCCGGAGTGGGACGGCCCGGTGTGCTTCTGCGTCGACCCGAACGGCGTGGGACCCCGGCTCTACTTCCAGAAGGTGCCGGAGGGGAAGGCGGTGAAGAACCGGGTGCACCTCGACGTCCGGGTCGGCACCGGCCTCGTCGGCGCCGAACGGCTGGCGGCGTTGGAGGCCGAGTGCGCCCGCCTCCTCCCCCTCGGCGCCACGCGCCTCTACCTCCTCGAGGCCGACGGGAAGAACGAGTCCTGCCTGGTGATGCAGGACCCCGAGGGCAACGAGTTCTGCCTCGATTGACCCCTCCGTCCCGTCCCCAGCGAAATCGGGTGATCCCGCGTTGCTCCACCCCCGAAATTCACCCAGTTTCGCCGGGTCAGGGTTCGAGGCGGGCGGCGATCTGGCGGTAGCGGCCGACGGGGACGAGGTGGACACCGGTGAAGGCGCCGCTCGCCCTGACGGCCTCGACGAGCTCGACGGCGATGTCGACGCCGGCGTCGGGGTCGGCCTCGATCGCCCGGACCACCTCGTCGGGGATGTCGATGTCCGGGACGGTCGCCGCCAGGCGGCGGGCCATGGCCGCCGAGGCCAGCACCATCACGCCGGCGTACACCCGGGCGTCCGGGTCGATCGTCTCCCGCCAGGCGACCAGGCGGTCGACGTCGAAGCCCACCTGGACGAACAGGAAGTCGGCCGTGAGCTTCCAGGCCGGGACCGGCGTGAGGCGGGTGGTCACGCCGAGCCGGAACGGCCGGGCACCCGCGAACGCCGGGGCGTCGGTGGCGGCCCGGGCGTGCTCGACCATCGACCGGACCGTCAGCTCGCTGGTCCGCCCGCCCGTGGTGGGCTTGTCACCGTAGACGAAGAGGAACTCCTCGACGCCGTACGCCGCCGCCGTGAGGAGGTCGCGCTCGAACCCGAGGAGGTTGCGGTCCCGGGCGTTGAGGCAGGCCACGGCCCGGCCGCCCATCGCCTGCACCTCGTGGGCGACCGCCACGCTCGACACCGTCGCCCGCCCGATGTGGTTGTCGGGGATCAGGAACGAGGTCGCCACCGGGGCCAGGACCCCGATCTGGTGGCGCACCCGCGTCAGGTCCGGCGTCGTCGCCGGCTCGATCTCACACACCACCTCGAAGCCCATCTCACCCATCCCTCGAC
>DATCLV010000622.1:0-1804 GCA_036563745.1 Acidimicrobiales bacterium
CGCTCACCGACCTGCGGCACCTCACCCGCACGTCGATCGACGTCCAGACCACCCAGGCGCCCACCGGGCTGGACGGCCTCGGTGGCGTGCACGACGTGCGGGTCGACGACCACCGGGCCCGGTTCGACGTCGACACCGACCGCCTGGACGCGGCCATCCGCCACCTGACCGGCCTCGGCATCCGCAGCCTGACCAGCCAGCCGCCCACGCTCGAGGAACTGTTCCTACGCCACTACGGCGACGAGCTAGCGGCCGAACGGGAGCTGTCGACCGAGGCGGCGGCGCAATGAGCTCGCTCACCGGCACCGGGGCGCTGATCCGGCTGGTCGTGCGCCGCGACCGGCTGCGCATCTTCGTGTGGGTGGTCGCCATCGTGGCCGTGGTCGTCGCGGTGGCGTCGAGCATCACGGGCCTGTACACCACCAGCGCGGATCTCCGAGAGGCCGCTGCCACCGTCGAGGGCGACGCCGCCCAGATCGCGCTGAACGGCCCCGACCGGGGCCTCGACCGCCTCGGCGGGCGGGTGGCGTTCGAGGTCTGGAACTTCGGCCTGGTCGGTGTGGCGTTGATGAGCCTGTTCATGCTCGGCCGCCACACCCGGAGCGAGGAAGAGACCGGCCGCACCGAGCTGGTCCGCGCCATGCCCGTCGGCCGCCACGCACCGACCGCGGCGGCGCTGACGGTCGTGGCGGCCATGAACCTTCTGGTCGCCGCAGGGGTGGCGCTCGGCCTCACGTTGCAGGACCTCCCGGCGCGGGGTTCGCTAACCTTGGGTGCGGCCCTCGGCGCGGTCGGACTGGTCTTCGCGGCTGCGGCCACCGTGGCGGCGCAGGTCACGGAGAACACCCGGGTCGCCTACGGGATCACGGGCGCGGGGGTGGCCGCGGCGTTTGTTGTGCGGGCGATCGGCGACGTGGGCGCCGGCACGGTGTCGTGGCTCTCGCCGATGGGGTGGGCCCAGGCGTCCCGGCCCTTCGTCGGGGAACGCTGGTGGCCCCTGGGCCTGGCGGTCGGGGTGGCGGCCGGGCTCGTGGCCGGGGCCGGAGCCCTCGCTGCCCGCCGGGACGTCGGCGGTGGCCTGGTGCCGCCCCGACCGGGCCCGGCCACTGCGTCACCGGCGCTGGGCAGTCCCGCGGGGCTCGCGTGGCGGCTGCAGCGGGGCGGCCTCGTCGGCTGGAGCGTCGGGGTCCTCGGGGGCGGCGCGGCCATTGGATCGGTCGGCAAGGACGTGGAGGACGTCGTCGGCGACAACCAGAACGTCCGGGATGTGTTCGCCCAGGCCGGTGGTGACGTCACCGACTCCTTCTTCGCCACGTTCCTGCTGCTGCTGGCGCTGATCGGCGCCGGCTACGCCGTCTCCTCGGCGGCGCGGCTGCGCAGCGAGGAGACCGCGCTGCGGGCCGAGCCCATACTGGCCACACCCGTGTCGCGCCCGCGGTGGGCGGCCAGCCACCTCACGCTGGCGCTGGCCGGCAGCGTGGTCGTACTGGCGGCCGCCGGCCTCGGCACCGGGATGGCCTACGGCATCACCGCCGGGGACATGGGCCAAGTACCCCGCCTGCTCGGGGCCGCACTCGCCTACACGCCGGCCGTGTGGGTGCTGGTCGGGCTCACGGTCGCGCTGTTCGGGCTCACCCCCCGGGCCACCCCCGCCGTGTGGGGCGGCCTGGCCGCGTGCGTCGTCATCGGGCTCCTCGGCCCACTCCTCGCCCTCCCCGGCCCGATCCGGGACCTGTCCCCGTTCCACCACGTACCCCACCTCCCCGCCGCCGAGCTGACCGTCGTCCCCCTCGCCGTCCTCACC
>DATCLV010000626.1:0-17169 GCA_036563745.1 Acidimicrobiales bacterium
CGCGTCAGCCACGACGCGAAGTCCGGGGCGTCGTCGATCTGCTCCCCCAGCCGATCGAAGAACCGGGCGACCTCCCACGAGATCACCGCCTCGATCAGCTCGTCCTTGCCGCCCGGGAAGTGCCGGTACACCGTCGCCCGCGACAGGCCGGCGGCCTGCGCCACGCCCTCCACCGTCGCCTGGCCGAGGCCGTGGGCGTCGGCCTGCGCGTAGGCGGCGGCGAGGATCCGCTCCCGCGTGGCGTCGACGTCAGGTCCGGGCATCGGCGGTGGCCGAGCCGTTGCGCCGGGCGGCCGAGGGGTCGGGCGGCACGGTGCCGTCGTCCCAAGGCGGCGGGCCCCCGGGGCGACGGTCGTCGGTGTCGCCGGCCTCCTTGCCGCGCCGCTGCACCACCCGCCGGAGCACCAGCGGGTAGCCCACCACGGCGATGGTCGAGAAGATGAACCACTGCACGGCGTAGGAGAGGTGGTTGCGCTCGGTCAGCTCGGGCGGCGGCAGCGGGAGGATGGCCTCGCCGGGATCCTCGGCGTCGGCCGCGGGCTCGGCGGGGTCGGACGTCTCGGCCCGCACCAGCACCGGCACCGTGTCGGGCTCGGCCAGCAGGTCCTCCAGGTCCTTGCGGACGGTCCGGTCCTGCAGCCGGGGATCCATGACCGCCCCGGTCACGCGGACCTCGCCCTCGGGGGCCGGCGGGTCGAGCGGCTCGCCGTCGCCGTCGAGGCCGACGAAGCCACGCACCACCGGCACCCGGTCGCCGCCGGCCAGCACCAGCGGCGTGACCACCCAGGCGCCGGTCGAGCCGTCCTGGGTGCGGTTGTGGACGGTGACGCCCGCCGCCTCGTCGTAGCGCCCCGCGACGGTCACGGGCCGGGCCCGCAGCTCGGCGACCTCGGCGTCGCTCGCATCGGCGTCGAGGACCTCGTCCAGCGCCACCGCCGGCCGGCTCTGGCGCGCCTCGATGAGGGCGTTCTCGGCCCGCCGGTCGTCGAGGCGCCGGAGCTGCCAGAAGCCGAGGTTCACCATCACCACCACCAGCAGGACCACGAGGAGGTGGGACAGGATCCAGCGCGGACGGAGCAGGAACCGGACGTCGGCGGGCACTCCGAGCAGGGTACGCCCCGGTTCGGCCCGGCATGTACTCTGGCGGCTCTCGTGACCACGCCGTCCCCCGAAGAGGCTGCCGAGGAAACGGCGACGGGCGCCGCGGGCCGGGCCGACGCGGCAGGCGCCGGCGAGCCCCGCCCGCAACCGCCGTCGCGCCGGGTGATCACGGTCATCGGCGTGGCGCTGGCGACCATGGTGGTCATGAACTGGGTGGGCGACGCGATGACCACCACGTGGGCCAAGGAGCACCCGGCCTGGCTGATCGCGCTCAACTCCCGCAACCGGATCCTGGCGCTCACCACCAACCAGCTCGACCCGTGGAGCTACTACGGGATCGCCAGCGCCCGGCTGCTGGCCAGCGACCCGCTCTTCTACCTGCTGGGCCTGTGGTACGGCGACAGCGCCATCACCTGGATGGAGAAGCACACCCAGACGTGGGGTGACATCCTCCGCCAGATCGAGGGCTGGTTCGGGAAGGCCGCGTACCCGCTGGTGTTCGTGGCGCCCAACAACCCGATCTGCCTGTTCGCCGGGGCGGCGGGCATGCCGGTCAAGGCGTTCGTGGCGCTCAACGTGAGCGGCACGTTCGTCCGGCTCTTCGTGATCCGCCGGGCGGGCGAGGCGTTCGAGGCGCCCCTCGACGACGTCCTCGGGTTCTTCGGCGAGTACCGGCTGCCACTGTTCATCGCGTCGGTCGTGCTGCTCGTGCTGTCGATCGCCCTGGAGGCCAAGCGGGGCGAGACCGAGGTGACCGCGCTCAGCCACCTCGACGAGGAGCTCGAGGCCGAGCGGCACCATCACGCCGACGGCCACGACGCCGACCGCTGACGCCGGCGGTCCCGCTCGGTCGGCCCGGTCGGCCCGCTGGCCCGGGCGACGCCACCGGCTCCCGGGGTGGCGCCGGCGGTGGGGCCCGGCAGACTCCCCGTGGGGGGACCGAACCCCGGGAGGCCCGATGACCAGCCTGCGCACCGGCTACGTGCTCGGCGTCGTCGCCATGTTCCTGCTCGTCCTGGCCTTCGAGGCGGCCCTGGGCCTCATGGGCTGGCCGGCCGTGCTCGTCGCCCTGTTCGTGGCGCTCTTCGCCGGCGGCGGCCTCGGCGTCCTGGTCGCCGGCCGGCTGCAGCACGCGGGTGCGGGCCGGCGCCTCGGCCGGCCCTGACCCGTCGTCCCCGGTGACGATGGGGCCACCAGCTCGGGCCCCACGCGCCTGTCATCAGGGGCTGGCGGCCCAGCCCCGGCGCGGGCCCGTCCGGTGCACGACCTCGTGCTCGGTGCCCAGGTACGACGCCACCACCCGGTGGTCGGCCAGCACGTCGTCCGGCGCGCCCCAGGCGATCACCGACCCCTGCTCCAGCGCCACCAGCGCGTCGCAGATCGAGCTGAGCAGCGACATGTCGTGCTCGATGATCACCAGCGAGCAGCCGGTCTGGGCCTGCACCCGGCGCAGCATCGGGCCGAGCGCCTCGGTCTCGCGCTGGGCCACGCCCGCCGACGGCTCGTCGAGCAGCACCACCGCCGGGTTGTGGGCCAGCAGGCAGCCCAGCTCCACGATGCGCCGGGTACCGGTCGACAGCTCGCCGGTGGGCCGGTCGCGGTACACGCCCAGGCCCAGCATCTCGATCAGCTCGTCGACCCGCCGGGTCACCGCCCGCTCCGACATCGTCGAGGCCGGCAGCCGCAGCGCCGCGGCCAGCGGGTCGCGGTTGGGCAGGTGGCACTCCAGGGCCACCGCCAGCGACTCCGCCACGGTCAGCGACGGGTAGAGCTTCGCCTCCTGGAACGAGCGGCCCAGCTGGGCGATCGCCCGCCGGTGCGGGGGCCGGTTGGTGACGTCGCGGCCGCCCAGCAGCACCCGGCCGCCGTCGGCGGGCAGGTAGCCGGTGAGCACGTCGAACAGCGTGGTCTTGCCGGCGCCGTTGTGGCCGACCAGGCCCACGATCGTCGCCGGCGGCACCACGAGGTCGACCTGGTTGACGGCGGTGATGCCGCCGAACCGCTTGGTGAGCCCCCGGCACTCCAGGGCCACGCCCCGGCTCGGGCGGTCGGCCGGCCGGTCCGGGTGGTGGACCGCCAGGTTGTCGCCCCCGCCGAGGAACACGGCCCGCAGCACGTCGGGCCGGTCCATCAGGCCCGCGGTCGGGCCCCGGAACCGGACCTGCCCCTTCTCCAGGAACACGGCCCGCTCGGCCAGCAGCAGCGCCACGTTCACCGACTGCTCCACCACCACGATCGACGTGCCGGCGCGGTGGATCTCCCGCACCTTGTCGACCAGCTGGCCCACCACCGTGGGGGCGAGGCCGAGCGAGAGCTCGTCGATGCAGAGCAGCTTGGGCCGGGTCACGAACGCCATCGCCAGCGACAGCTGCTGCTGCTCGCCGCCGGAGAGGTCGCCGGCCATCTGGTCCCAGCGCTCCTTGAGGATCGGGAACAGCTGCACCGCGGCCCGGCGGGCGGCCGCCGCCTCCTTGCGGTTCCGTCGCAGCATCCACGACGCCAGCCGCAGGTTGTCGGCCACCGTCAGCGTGGGGAAGACGCCCCGGCCGCCCGGCATCAGCGACAGGCCCAGGTGGGCGATCCGCTCGGCCGGCATGTTGGTGATGTCGTGGCCGTTGAACACGATGCGGCCGCCGTGCGGCGGCAGCAGGCCGCTGATCGACCGCAGCAGCGTCGACTTGCCGGCGCCGTTGGTGCCCAGGAGGGCGAGCAGCTCGCCCTCGGCCACCACGGTGTCGATGCCGAACAGCACCTGCAGCGACCCGTACGACGACTCGACCCGCTCGCACGACAGGAGCGCGTGGCCGTGGGCGCCGGACACGGGGCTCTCGCCGGTGTCGATGCGGAAGTGGTCGAGCGGCTGGTCGATGGTCTCCAGCTCGTCGACCAGCACCACGCCCTTCCGCCGGGCGATCGCCCGCGCGACGCGGTCGCGGATCCCCTCGAAGGTGCCGCCCAGGCCCTGGGGCAGGACCATCAGGATGACCAGCAGGCCCACGCCGGTCAGCAGCAGCTGGTACTCGGGGAGCATGTAGCCCAGCCAGTAGACCAGCAGCACGCCGGACAGCGTCCCCCCGATCGATGAGGCACCGCCGATGATCACCATCGAGAACAGCAGCAGGCTGGTGGCCGACGGGTAGGTCTGGGCGCCGACGCCCCGCAGGGTCACGGCGTGGAGGGCCCCGGCGACCCCGGCGAACATGCCGGCGAACACGAAGCCCGACAGCCGGGCCTCCACCGTGTTCACGCCCACCGCGGCGACGGCCTTCTCGTTGTCGCGGGCCGCGGCGATGGTCCGGCCGGTGCGGGCCCGGCGCAGGTTGGCGACCACCACGGCCGCGACCGCCAGCGTGGCCAACGTGAAGTAGTAGAGGGTCCGCTCCTGGGTGAGGTCGAAGTACCCCCACAGCTCGGGCCGCGGGTAGTTGCTCGGGAACCAGGACGGGTTGTTGGTCGGGTTGAAGAAGTAGTTGTCGGCGGTCACCGCGAACGCCAGCGTCGTCACCGCCAGGAACTGGCCCGACACCCGCAGGGCCGGCAGGCCCAGGATCAGGGCGACGAGGCCGCCCGCCACCGCGCAGGCCCCCAGGATCAGGAACAGGTCGGTGTTGCGGTCGGTGATGAGGTTGGCGGCCAGCACGCCGCCCACGCCCACGATCGCCACCTGGCCCAGCGACACGACGCCGCCCCAGCCGGTGAGGATGACCAGCGACAGGGCGGCGATGGCGTAGATCAGGGCGATCGTGGCCCGGTTGGTCTGGGAGCCCGAGAGCACGAACGGCAGGGCCACGAAGGCCGCCAGCACCACGCCGCGGAGCGCCCAGCGCGCCGCCACCACCTCGGGCAGGCGGGCCAGCGTCCGGGGCAGCTTGTGCTGCACGCCCACCGCGGTCCACGACGAGTCGTCGGCCAGCAGCGCCCGGCTCGTCGTCTTCCGCTGGACCAGCAGCGCCCCGATGATCACCACCAGGAACGCCACGTCCGCCAGCGAGGCGTTGTCCTGGAAGTTCCACAGCATCAGCTGCTGCAGCACGCCCAGGCCGACACCGGCCGCGAACGCGCCCGGCAGCGACCGCATCCCGGCCACCACCGCGGCGGCGAGCGCCGGGTACAGCACGTTGGGGCCGGCGCTGGCGTTGAGCGGGAGGCCCCGGTTCGGCGCCTGGAGGATCACGGTGAGCGCCGCCACGCCGCCGGTCATCGACCACAGCAGCAACGACAGCTGGTTCACCGGGATGCCGAGCAGGCGGGCCCGGTCCATGTTCTCCGACATGCCCCGGACCGCCATGCCGGCCTCGGTCCGGTACAGGAACCAGCTGAGGCCACCGAGGATCACCGGCACCATGGCCAGGAGCAGCAGGTCGTTGCCGTTGAACGACGACGACGCCACCTCCCAGGTCTGGTCGCTGAGGCCGGTGTCGAAGCCGGGGATCACCACCGGCACCTCGAACCACTTGGGGATCTGGAGGCCCAGGCCGCCCAGCAGCTGGGCGAGGCCGATGGTGGCCACGGTGAGCAGCAGACGGGGCGACCGGGCGAAGCGGCGGATCACCACCCGCTCCACCAGGGCCCCGACCGCGATGCCGGCGGCCACGCCGATCGGCACCGCCACCGTCCACGGCACGTCGCGGCCCAGCTTGAGGGCGACGGCGATGCCGGCGCCGAAGGTGCCCATGGCGCCGTAGGAGAAGTTGATGATGCGGGTCGTGCGGTAGGTCAGGACGAGGCCCATCGCCATGAGGCCCGTGCCGGTGCCGAACACCGCGCCCCGCAGCACCCGGCCGAGCGGGTAGGCGTCGGGGAACAGCTGGGTCAGCACCACCACCGTCAGGGCGATGAGGCCGGCGACGATCGGCCCGGGACGGACCGTGTCGTCGTTCCACTTGCGGCCCGTGCTCGGATCGAAGGGACGGGGGGCCGACGGGTCCGAGAGGCTGCTGATCGGCCCGTCGACGCTCACCGGAAGACCTCCATCTCGCCCTCCGGGAACTCGCCGAGGCGGAAGCGGGTCCCGGTGTCGATGTAGGAGCCCGGCTCGCCGTTGAACGGCGACGGGGCGTCGGGGTCCCACCAGAGCAGGCGGGCGTCGACCACGCCCGTGTAGCGCTCGGGCGAGAAGTCCCAGGTGCCGGCGGGACCGGTGCCCTCCGGGTAGGAGAACATGCCGGTCTCGAACGTCTGGGGCGTGAGGTTCGGCCCCGCCATCTGGATGCCGATGACCAGCTCGTAGATCTGGTAGTAGATGATGTCGGTCAGCAGCGACGGCTCCTGGTCGGGCCGGACCGACTTGAAGGCGTGGTAGCCGACGCTGTCGGTCACCGGCTGCTGGGCGCCCCAGGGGCTGCCGCCGAAGGCCCGCTTCCACTGCTCGGGGGCGTGCTTGGCGATCATCTGGCCGACCAGGTCGAGGTCGATGAAGCCGACGCCGATGATCAGCCACTCGGGCTGGTAGTCGACCTCGTCGGCCTTCCGGGCCAGCGCCGAGATCATCAACGGGTCGCAGCCGCAGGCCACCGACGTGATGCCCTTGTCCTTGAGCTGGGAGATGATGGCGTCGGCCTGGGTGTCGATGCGGCCCAGGTCGAGCACGTAGTTGGCGGTGTGCGCCACCTCGAGCCCGGCGTCCTCGATGTACTTCACCGCAGCTTCCTTGCACTGCTGGTACTCGAGGTTCTCGGGGACGATGATGCCGAGCGTCCGGGTGCGGCCGGCCAGGTCGCCGCCGGCGTAGTCGGCCGGCCGGCCGATCACGCTCTTGACGCCGACCTCGGAGGCGACCTCGGAGGAGGTCGAGCAGTCGGGGAAGGTGCTCCAGGCGTAGGGCCGCTGCTTGGCGAACCACTCCCGGGACATGTACGGGGCGCCGATGCTGATCACCTTCTGGCGGGTGAGCGCCTCGGCGTAGGGCTGGGTGATGCCGGTGATGTCGGCGAACGCCCCGAGCTCGGTGGCCTTGATGGCGTCGGCGCCCGCCGCCTCCTGGCCGCCGCCGGTGAACTCGGCGACCACGCTGCCCTGGCCCTCCAGCCGCTTCAGCTCGAGCCGGCGACCGTAGAACTGGAAGTTCTGGTTGAAGTAGTCGATGAGGCCCTCGGCGGTCTCGACCATCCGCTCCGGCGGCTCGTCGAAGGGCACCTGCAGGTAGTCGGCGAGGATCTTCAGCAGGTTGTTGTCCGGCGTCATCCGGTAGGTGACCGTGATGGTGTCGGCGGTCACGCCGGGGGAGGTGGCGCCGCCGTTGTCGCCGGAGAACTCGAAGCAGGGCGGTGAGTAGCCGTCGTCCGGGACCTGCTTGTCACGCCCGTCGCTGCAGGCACGGACGGTGTCGCCCCAGCCCGAGGCGGGTTGGCCGTCGGTGTTGACCTGCGGGCCCCCGTCGGCGGACACGCCGCCGTCGGGCACCTCGCTGGGCACGAAGACGACCATGGCCACGACCAGGCTGGACACCAGCACGAGCGGCAGGTAGCCCCACCACAACCCGAGCTTGGCTGCCGGGCGTCGACTCCCGTAGGCCCCCATCTCGTTCTCCCCCCATGCACTCGTCGATCACGGCGCTGCGCCCCAGGATGTAGCACACGTTTAATAACCGACGGTAACTGGCCCAGCGCTTTCCGCCCGACTATTTCACGGTTCGGGCCGCTCCGCACGCTGGCTGCCACGAACAGCGCGGAGCGAGCGGACCACGTGGTCGCGGCGGTCCCGGGAGCGACACCCGGCCGCGGCCGCGCGACCCGTGCCGGGCCAGGCGCCGGGTCAGCCCGCAGGCGCGAAGCGCTTCTGGAGCTCGAACTTGAGGATCTTCCCGGACGGGTTCCGGGGCAGCGCGTCCACCAGCTCCAGGCGCTCCGGCAGCTTCCGGGTGATCAGGCCCTTCGCCAGCAGGTGCTCGGTCAGCTCCGGCAGCGTGACCCCGCCGTCGCCGGCCGGCACCACCACGGCGCAGGCCAGCTCGCCCCGGTCCTCGTCAGGCAGGCCCACCACGGCCACGTCCGCCACCTTGGGGTGGGTGAACAGGAGGTCCTCGACCTCCTTGGCCGAGATGTTCTCGCCCTTGCGGATGATCACGTCCTTGAGGCGACCGGTGATCGTCACGTTGCCGTCGGCGTCGAGCACGCCCAGGTCCCCCGTGCGGAACCAGCCGTCCTCGTCGAACGCCTCGGCGTCGAGGGCCGGGTCGAGGTAGCCCTTGGTGACCTGCTGGCCCTTCACCCGGATCTCCCCCTCCTCGCCGACGGCCGCCTCGCGGCCGTCCAGCGTGACGAGCCGGATGGTCGTGCCCTCCACCGGCGGGCCCTCGGTGTTGGCCAGCACCTCGTCGGGGGCGTCGCCGTGGTTCATCGTGATGATCGGGGCCTCGGTCATGCCGTAGCCCGACACGATGCCGGCGCCGTCGAAGGCGGCGACGATGTCGTGGTGGAGCTGCGGCGGCTTCGGCGCCCCGCCGCCCGGGAACGACCGGACGTGCGGGAACAGCTTCTCCCCCTCCGGGAGCTCCTGCTGGGCCTTCAGGTAGGTCTGGTGGAAGAACGTGCCGGCGCCGGCGCGCGTCACGTTCTCCCGGCGGAGCAGGTCGATCGTGGTCTTCGGATCGAACGCCTCGTCGAGGATGAACGTGAGCCCGTAGGCCATCGCCGCGTACACGTACAGCGACCCGGCGATGTGGGTGAACGGGAACACCAGGGCGAAGCGGTCGTCCTCCCGGAGCCCGAGCCGCTCGGACATGCCGACCGACGCGGCGCGCAGGGTGAGGTCGGTGTGGCGGGCGCCCTTCGGCGACGCCGTGGTGCCCGACGTGTAGTACAGCCAGCGGACGGGCGCGTCGGGGCTGTCCATGTCGTCGGTGGGCGGCGGCGGGAGCGTGGCCGGGTCGCCCTCGGGCAGGGTGCCGTGGCCGTCGCACCGCAGGACCTGGGTGCCGGTGCCGGCGGTGAGCTGGTCCGCCATGGCGCCGTAGTCGAAGCCCCGCCACTCCCCCGGCACGACCAGCAGCGACGGCTTCGCCTCCTGGACGATGAACCCGACCTCGCGCTCGCGGTAGATCGGCAGGATCGGGTTCTGGACCGCCCCCAGGCGGCGCAGGGCGCCCAGCAGCACCATCGACTCCAGCCAGGTGGGCAGCTGCCACGAGACGACGGTGTCCTCGCCCACCCCGCGCTCGGCCAGGCCGGCGGCGACGCGCTCGGCGCGGGCGCGGAACTCGCCGAAGGTCAGGTGGCGCCCGTCCTGGTCGACCCCCAGGTCGGCGTCGGGCGTGGCCTCGGCCCGCCGGACGATCAGGTCCCAGACGTTCGTGCCGCTCAGCATGCTCTCCCCCCGATCTGACACGTCGTCAGATCGTAGCTCAGAGGTCGAGCAAGGGTTCGAGGCCCACGGTCAGCCCCGGATGGTCGGCGATCCGCTTCACCGCCAGCAGCACCCCCGGCATGAACGACGAGCGGTCGTAGCTGTCGTGGCGGATCATCAGCTGCTGGCCGGTGGTGCCGAACAGCACCTCCTGGTGGGCGACCAGGCCCCGCAGCCGCACCGAGTGCACGTGGATCCCCGCCGGCCCCTCGGCGCCCCGGGCCCCGGGCCACACCTCGGTGCGGGTGGGGTCGCGCCCCCACCGGTCCGACGCCGCGGCGATCCGCTCCACCGTGCGCGTCGCGGTCCCCGAGGGCGCGTCGACCTTGCGGTCGTGGTGCAGCTCGATCACCTCGACGCTGTCGAACCACGGCGCCGCGATCTCCGCCAGCCGCATCATCAGCACCGCGCCGATGGCGAAGTTGGGGGCGACCAGCACGTTGCTGCGGGTGAACTCGGCCCGCAGCCGCTCGAGGTCGTCGTCGCCGAACCCGGTGGTGCCGACCACGGCGTGGACCCCCGACCGTGCCGCCCACGCCAGGTTGGCGCGGGCGGCCTCGAGATGGGTGAAGTCGACCACCACGTCGACCGCGCCCTCGCCGAGGGCGTCGAGGCCGGTGGTGTCGGCCACCAGCGTCACGCCCTCCACCACCTCGCCCGGCGCGCCCGGGTCGACCCCGGCCACCAGCTCCAGGTCGGGATCGGCGGCCACCGCACCGCACACCGTCCGCCCCATCTGGCCGCCCGCCCCGAACACCGCTACACGAAGGCTCATACCGGGCCGACGGTAGTGGCCGGGGCGGCGGCCGCCGTGCTCCTCGCCCCCGACCGAGCCGGGCGGGACGCTCGCCTCGGTCGCTCGGCCTACGCCGGGTCGACGCCGATGCGACCGGCCTCGATCCGCCAGCTGGTCGCCGTGCCGATCGGCGACGTCGGCTGGGCCACCGTGTCGACCAGCCGGTACCGGGCCACCAGCTCGGTCGCCGACACGTCGCAGGCGACGTAGCCCCGCTGCCGGGCGTTGACCCACTCGACGTGGGGCAGGTCCCCGATCAGCTGCTCGGCCGCGTCGACCAGCGCGGGGTCGAAGTTCGAGCTGATCGACGTGCCCACCAGCTCGGTGCCGATCGGCGCCTGGTCGGGCCCCTCGTCCACCAGGCCCCCGACGCCGCTGGCGTGGATGTCGCCGGTGATCACGACGGCGTTGTCGACGTCGGCCGCGCGGATGCTGTCGAACAGGCGGGTGCGCGCCGCCGCGTAGCCGTCCCACTGGTCCGGGTTGTACAGCGCCCCGCCGAGGGGCATCGACGTCATCACGCACTGGTTGGCCAGCACGTCCCACGTGGCCTTCGACCGCCGCAGGCTGCGGGCGACCCAGCGCTCCTGCTCGGCGCCGAGCATCGTGCGGCTCGGGTCGAGGCGGTCGTCGCAGCTGAAGCCGAGGCCCTCCCCGCACGCCTGGTCGCTGCGGTACTGGCGGGTGTCGAGCACGTGGAAGCGGGCCAGCCGACCCCAGTCGAGCGCCCGGTAGATCGGCAGCCGCTCGCTCGTCGGCGGGCGCAGCCGCACCGGCTGGTGCTCCCACCAGGCCTGGTAGGCGGCGGCCCGGCGGGCCGGGAACGCCGGTGCCTCGGCCGGGTCCTGGGGCAGCAGGTCGGTGTAGTTGTTCTCGACCTCGTGGTCGTCCCAGGTCACCGCCCACGGCGCCACGAGGTGGGCGGCCTGCAGGTTCGGGTCGCTCTTGTAGAGCGCGTAGCGGTTCCGGTAGTCGGTGAGCGACACGACCTCCGAGCTGTTGTGCTGCCGGGGCGCCGAGCCGCTGATCCCGCCCTCGTAGATGTAGTCGCCCAAGTGGACCACCAGGTCGGGCTCCTCGGCGGGCGCGTGGGCCCAGGCCGTGTAGAAGCCGCCCTGCCAGTTCTGGCACGACGCGAACAGGAACCGCAGGTCCTCGGTGGCGTTGCGCCGGGGCGCGGTGCGGGTGCGCCCCACCGGGCTCACCTGGTCGTCGCAGACGAAGCGGTAGTGGTACCAGCGACCGGCCTTCAGGCCCTCGACGGTCACGTGCACCGAGTGCGCCCACTGGGCCCGGGCGGTCGCCCGGCCCTTCTTGACGATGCGCCGGAAGCGGGCGTCGTCGGCGACCTCCCACTGCACGGTCACGTCGCCGGGCGGCATGCCGCCGCCGTTGAGCGGGTCCGGAGCCAGCCGGGTCCACAGCACCACCGAGTGGTCGTCCGGGTCGCCCGACGCGACGCCCAGCGAGAACAGCCCGTCGGGCAGCCGCGGCGGTCGCCGGTGACCGGCGCTCGCCCCGCTCGTTCGGCTCGCCCACGCCCGGCCGGCGCTGCCCGCCAGGCCCAGCGACGTGGCCGCCGCGGTGACCGCCGCCCCGGTCAGCAGCCGCCGGCGTGAGGTCGTAGCCGTCGTGGTCGACGCGGTCGTCGTGGCCGACGCGGTCGCGCCGGCTGCCGCCGTCGGGGGCGCCACGGCCCCGGTCGGGCCGCCTCGTCCCTGCCTCCCTGCCTGTCCGAGATCCCCCACCATGGGGGCGAGTTCTAGCCGATGTCGCCCTTCGAGACCGGCCCGATCACCGACAACGTGCGCGGGCCCCCGAAGACCCGCTCGGCCACGCGGGCGCAGTCGTCGACGGTGACGGCGTGGATGCGGGCCAGCTCCTCGTCGAGCGACAGCACCTCGCCGCGGTGCGACAGGGCCCAGCCCAGCCGCTCCATCCGCGACTCCGAGCTCTCCAGGCCCAGCACCATCGAGCCGTCCAGGCACCCCTGGGCCAGCTGCAGCTCGGCCTCCGTGATGCCCCCGGCCAGCAGCTTCGCCACCTCGTCGTCGAGGACGGCGAGCAGCTCGCGCAGGCGCTTCGGGTTGGTGGCGGCGTAGATGCCGGCCGCGCCGCTGTCCTGCGCGGTCGACGCCCACGAGTAGACCGTGTAGCAGAGGCCCCGCTCCTCGCGGACCTGCTGGAACAGGCGGCTGGCCATGCCGCCGCCGATCACCTGGTTCAGGACCGACAGGGCGTAGCGGTCGGGGTCGAAGTGGTCGAGCGCCCGCCAGCCGAGCTCCACGTGGACCTGCTCGATGTCGGTCCCCTGCACCGCCAGCGGCTCGGGCGGCGCCGAGGGCGGCTGCCGCTCGGGCGCCGCGCCGGCGTCGAGACCGCCGAGCGACGCTTCGAACGCCTCGACCACGCGGTCGTGGTCGAGCAGGCCGGCCGCCACCACCGCCAGGTTCTCGGCCTTGTACCAGCGCTCGAAGAACGCGGCGATCTCGTCGCGGGCGATGACCTCGACGGTCTCCTTGGTGCCCGCCACCTCGCGGCCCAGCGGGTGCCCCGGGAACAGGGCCTCCGCCATCTGGGTGTGCACCAGGCTGTCGGGCATGTCGAGGTGCATCAGCAGCTCCTCGAGGATGACCTGGCGCTCCGAGTCGACCTCGGGCGGGCGGAACGCCGGCTTGGTGAGCACGTCGCCCAGGATGTCGAGGCCCAGGTCGATGTGATCGGCCGGCAACCGCGCGTAGTAGGCGGTCGACTCGCGCCCGGTGTGGGCGTTCATGTCGCCGCCCACCGCCTCGATCGCCTCGGCGATCTGGCGGGCGCTGCGGGTGGGGGTGCCCTTGAACAGCAGGTGCTCGAGGAAGTGCGAGGCCCCCGCCAGCTCGGCGGGTTCGTCGCGGGCGCCGACGCCGACCCACACCCCGAGGGCGACCGAGCGGACGTCGGACATCCGCTCGGTCACCACCGGTATGCCGTTCGACAGGCGCGACGCTCGTGTGCCCACGGGGTGGTGCCGTCCCGGCTCAGCGACGGCGACGACGGCGACGACGCTCGTCGTCCCCGGAGCGCCCGCCCCCGCTCGGCGCCGCCGCGGTGGCGGGACCGAGGTCACCCAGCTGGTCGGCCAGCTCGGCGTCGAACTCCTCCTCGAAGCTGACGGGGTCGGCGTCGACGACCGGGGCCGCGCCCCCGCCGTTCCCGCCGTCGCCGTTGCCCTCGGGGAGGTCGAGGGGCTTGGCCAGGCTCAGCGACACCTTGCCGTTGGGGTCGACGTCGTCGACCGTGACCTCGAGCTCGTCGCCGAGGTCGAGCACGTCCTCCACCTTGTTGATGCGCTTGCCGCCGCCGATCTTCGAGATGTGCAGCAGGCCGTCACGCCCCGGGAGGATGTTGACGAAGGCGCCGAACTTGGTGATGTTCACGACGCGGCCCGAGTAGGTGGCGCCCACCTCGGCGGTCGGCGGGTTGAGGATCAGCTGGATCTGGCGCCGGGCCTCCTCGACCGCACCGCGGTCGGTGGAGCCGATGGTGACCGTGCCGACCATGCCGTCGTCGTCGACGCTCACGTCCGCGCCGGTCTCGGCGGTGATGGCGTTGATCACCTTGCCCTTCGGCCCGATCACCTCGCCGATCTTGTCGAGCGGGATCTCGAAGTTGACGATCTTCGGGGCGGTCTCGCCGACGTCCTCGCGCGGCTCGGCGATCGTCTCGCGCATGACCCCGAGGATCTCCAGCCGGGCCTCCCGGGCCTGCTGCAGCGCCTGGGCCAGCACGTCGGCCGGGAGGCCGTCGATCTTGGTGTCGAGCTGCAGGGCCGTCACGAAGTCCTCGGTGCCGGCCACCTTGAAGTCCATGTCACCGAAGGCGTCCTCGGCACCGAGGATGTCGGTGAGCGTCGTGTACCTGCCCTCGGCGTGGATGAGGCCCATGGCGATGCCGGCCACCGGCGCCTTGATCGGCACGCCGCCGTCCATCAGCGACAGGGTCGACGCGCACACCGACGCCATCGACGTCGAGCCGTTCGACGACAGCACCTCGGACACGAGCCGGAGCGTGTAGGCGAACTCGGCCTGGGTCGGCACCACCGGCAGCAGGGCCCGCTCGGCGAGCAGGCCGTGGCCGATCTCGCGGCGCTTCGGGCTGCCCACGCGGCCGGTCTCGCCGTTGGCGTGCGGCGGCATGTTGTAGTGGTGCATGTACCGCTTGCGGTCGCGGTTGCCCAGGTTGTCGAGCAGCTGGTCCATCTTCGGCATGCCCAGGGTGAGCACGTTGAGGACCTGCGTCTCGCCCCGCTGGAACAGGCCGGAGCCGTGGGCGGTGGGCACCACGCCCACCTCGGCCGACAGCGGCCGGATGTCGGTGACGCCGCGGCCGTCGATGCGGACGCCCTCCTCGACGACCCGCTTGCGGATCAGCTTCTTCTGAACGCTGCGGGCGGCGGCCTTGATCTCGCCCTCCCGCTCGGGAAACTCGGGGGCGAGCTGCTCGACGATTGCCTTCACGGCCTCGTCGTAGGCCTCGTTGCGCTCGGCCTTGCCGACGATCTGCGCCGCGGCGGCCAGCTTCTCCGAACCGACCTCCTCGACCCGGGCGAAGACGTCGTCGGTGTAGTCGAGCTGGGGCTCCCAGTCGAGCTTGTGGACCTTCCCGGCGGCCTCGGCCTTGGCGGCCAGCTCGCGCTGGAGCTCGATCGACTCGCGGATCCAGGTCTTCGCCGTCTCCAGGCCCTGGGCGATGACCTCCTCGGTGGCGTGCGGGGCGCCGGCCTCGTAGTGGGCCCAGGCGCCCTCGGTGCCGCCGGCCTCGACCATCATGATCGCGACGTCGCCGTCGTCGAGCTGGCGACCGGCGACGACGAGCTCGAAGGTCGACTCCTCGGTCTGCGCGTAGGTCGGGTGGGGGACCCAGGTCCCCTCCTTCGACCAGGCGATGCGCACGGCGCCGATCGGGCCCTCGAAGGGGATGCCCGACACCATCAGCGCGGCCGAGGCGGCGTTGATCGACAGCACGTCGTACGGGTTCTCCCCGTCGACGCCCATCACGGTGACCACGACCTGGGTCTCGTTGCGGTAGCCGTCGGCGAAGCTCGGCCGCAGCGGGCGGTCGATCAGGCGACAGGTGAGGATGGCCAGGTCGGTCGGGCGACCCTCCCGGCGGAAGAAGCTGCCGGGGATGCGCCCGGCCGCGTACATGCGCTCCTCGACGTCGACGGTGAGGGGGAAGAAGTCGATCCCCTCCCGGACACCCTTGGCAGCGTTGGCGGTGACCAGCACGGTGGTGCCGGCCAGCGTGGCGACGACGGCGCCCTGGCTCTGGATGGCCAGCTTGCCGGTCTCGAACGTGAGCGTCTCCTCGGACTCCGAGATCGGGCCCGATACGACGATGGGATCAGCCATCGGCGGCTCTCCTTCCCGGTGGCATCGAACCACCGGATCAGAGGGGCGGCGGGGCCAGTTCCCAGTCGGCGGACCCCCGGTGACGCCCGGGAGCAGGCGACTGGCAGCTGGCGGGACTGCCACCCCTGTTGTCTTCAGTTGTCTCTATCTCTATGTGGAAGGAGCGGCCCCCGAAAGGGCCGCTCCAGACCTCGTCAGCGACGCAGCCCGTTGCGGGCGACGATCGCTCTGTAGCGCTCCACGTCGTTCGCCCGCACGTAGTCGAGCAGGCGGCGCCGACGTCCAACCAGCTTGAGCAGGCCTCGACGGCTGTGGTGATCCTTCTTGTGGGTCGAGAGGTGCTCGTTCAGGTGGTTGATCCGCTTGGTGAGCAGCGCCACCTGGACCTCGGGCGAACCGGTATCGGTGTCGTGGAGCTTGTGCTCGGCGATGATGCCGGCCTTCGCCGCGTCGATCTGGTCAGACAAAGTTCTGTGTTCCTTGCGTGTGGGTGACGGTTTACCCTGCTCCACGGCCGGTCGGCCCCCATCTCCGCCGGGGGCGCGCGTCCTGACCAAGAGCGTTCAGACGATGCTACCAGCCCATCCGGCGGGATCCGGAACTCGCGGCGTGTTCATCCCGCCACGATCACCCCACCACGCCGGGCTTCTTCCAGAGCGAACCCTCGGCCAGGAAGAACAGGTCGTCCCCCACCACCGCGGCCGCCACCCGCTCCTCCACCGTCGGCACGACGCCCTCCAGATCGGCCAGCACCTCCACCTCACCGGTGCCCGGATCGACCAGCGTGATGCGCGGGTGCCCCTCGTGCTCCCCCACCGCCACGATCCGCCCACCCGGCGCCGGCGCGATCGGCGCCATCGGCCACCGGTCCCGCCGCGGCAGCCCCGACATGTCCACGTTCCCGGTCGATCCGGCCGCCACCGGCTGCACGTCCCCCGTGTCGACCCGGGAGGCGGTGCCGTCGACGAGGTCGGCGACGAACAACCCGTCGTCACCCGCCACGAACGCCACCGTCCCGTCATCCAACGGCGCGATCGCCTTCACCGCCCCGAAATCACCCTCCACCACCGTCTCCACCCCCTCCGGCGTCACCCGGGCGATCTCCCCCCGCTCCGCGCTCCCCAGCAACACCTCGTCCCGCCCCACCACCCCGATCGCCCCCACCTCGAACGGCGCCTGGTCGATCTCGTCGAGCCGCCCGGTCCCGAGATCGAGCCAGTCGAACCCCCGCACCTGCACGTCGCCCGGGCCGTAGGCGAGGGCCAGGACACCGTCCTCGCCGAGGCCGACCGCCGTGAGGTCGCGGCCGAACGCCGCCAAGCCGACGCCCCGAGCGAGCCCGACCTGCTCGATCGAGCCGTCGGGCGTCACCCGCAGGACCCCCTCGTCGCTGGGCCGCCCGCTCCCTGCGCCGTCGAAGTAGACGTAGAGCCGCCCGTGCCCACCGGCCAGGTCCGCCGCCGCCCGGATGACGGCATCGTCGATCGGTCGGCTGTCGATCGGCCCTCCTCCGGCCCACAGGAGGAGGTTGTCGTC
>DATCLV010000629.1:0-6500 GCA_036563745.1 Acidimicrobiales bacterium
CGAACCTGCCCCCGAAACGGGGAGCCGGCTCCCCGTTTCGGGGGCAGGTTCGGGGAGGGGAGGCGGGCGTCGGGGCGCGTCACGGGTCGAGGGCGGCGAGGCTGCCGTCGGCGAGGTGCTGCTCGACCGCCCTCGGCAGCAGGTAGGCGGCGCCGCCGCCCGGGCGCCCGTGCCACGGCACGGTCTCCCCCGCCAGCACCCGCAGCTCCCGGGCCACCCGGTAGCGGTGCGGCCCCTGCGCCTCCCGCTCGGCCCGCAGCGACATGGCGTCGAACGTGGTGCCGGCCGCGAACGTGAGGTTCCCGGTCGGCTCGCCGTGCCGGACCAGCTCCCGACCCGGCAGCAGCACCGCGATGCGCTTCCCGACGAGCAGCGTCAGCGGCGGCTCGCCCGGCAGCGGCTGGATCGGCCAGTCGTTCAACGCCGTCGCGGTGTTGCGGTCGCCGCCGCCGGCCCGGAGGCTCGACGGGGTGAGCGTCAGCACCCCGAGCAGGTAGGCACCGGCGTCCCACAGCTGGTCGAACCGCTGCGGGTTGCGGGGCCGGCCCCGCTCGTAGTCGGCGACCTGCCACCCGTCGCCGACCCGCTCCAGGCACACCGCGCCCTCCCGCGCCCCGAGGAGCCGGTAGGCCTCGGGGACGGCACCCGCCTCGCTCACCCGCCGCTCGATGACCGCCAGGACCCGCCGGTCCCGCGCCGACAGCTCGCCGGCGCCGTCGTCCGACGCACCCGACCCACCCGAGGCGCCCGACCCACCCGAGGGGCCGCCGGCACCACCCGCGCCCGCCCCCACGCCCGCAGCCGTTGCCGCGGCGTGCGCCGCGGCGGCGACCCGGTCGGCGTGGGGCAGGACGGCCTTCATCCAGCCGGGCACGTGCTCGGGGCGCCGGGGGAACATCGCCAGCTCGTCGAGCACGGCGGCCCGGGGCGGCGGGACGCGCCAACCGGGGTCGTCCCGGTAGTCGAACGAGGTCCGCATCGGGTGCTCGACCACCACGCCGGCCGCCGACCACGTGCCGATCCCCTCCCGGTAGGCGCCGGCCCGCAGCCGCCGGAGCAAATCGCTCACCTCGGGCGGCGGCGCCCACTCCCGGAGCTGCCCGTCGAGGCCGAGCACGTGGCCGACCACCTCGACGTGGCCGCCGGCGGCCCGGAACAGCACCCGGACCTGGGCGCGGTCGATCGGCGCCCGCAGCACCAGCAGGTCGGTGACCTGCCGGTGCAGGTCGCGCTGCGCCTCGACGCCCTGCGGTTCCGGCGGGATCCGGTCGGGGTCCGCTGGCGTGGGGGCTGCGGCCGGGTCGACCAGGCGGCGGAGCCAGCCGGGCACCCGCTCGGGCGCCCGGGGGTGGGCGGCGAGGTCCCGGGCGAACGCCTCGGGCGGGAGCGGCGGGTCCCAGAGGGGGTCGTGGTCGTGGTTGTAGTGGATCCGGAACTCGCCGGGCGGGTCGATCACGTACCGCGCCGACAGCCAGGCGCCCCGCTCCGGGTGCGCGGTCAGCTCGCGCAGCTCCAGCAGCGCGTCGACGGCCTCCGGCGGCGGTGCGACGAGCGCGTCGGTGAGGTCACCCGCGAGGACCCCGAGGTCGACGTCGTGCACGCCGGCCGCGACCCGCACGACCAGGTCGATCCGTCGCCAGCCCGGCGGCGCGGCGGCGATGAGGGCCGCACCGGCCTGCTGGAGCAGCTGGTCGTAGCGCTGCTCGCGGGTGGGCGCGGCCCACGGGTCGGACATCGTTGGCGGCTCCTTCCGGTCGGCACCGGCTCGGCGGGATCCCACGGCGTACCCCGCCACTGCTAGCCGCCCGCTAGTCGCGAGCCGCGAGCCCACGCCCGCCGACCACGCTCCCCGCCGGCGCGCACGCAGCGCGGGCAAAAGGTGATGGCGTGTGCACCACATGCATTGACAATGGAGCGCGCAGGTGCCGCTACGATCGCTCCCGGATTCCGCTCATGGAAGCGGTCACAGTGAGATGCGTTTTCGAGCAGGAGCTTGACCATGCGTATTGCCGTGATTGCCCCTCCGTGGTTGCCGGTCCCGCCCCCCGCCTACGGCGGCACCGAGCGCGTCCTCGACGACCTGTGCCGTGCGCTGGCCGCCGCCGGGCACGACGTGCTGCTCTACGCCACCGGCGACAGCACCTGCCCGGTCGAGACGGCCTGGACCTACCGCACCGCCCTCGGCACCGTCCGCGTGTCGCCGGCGGCCGAGCTGCGCCACGTCCTCGACGCCTACGAGGCGGCCGTGGCCTGGGGCGCCGAGGTGGTGCACGACCACACGATGAGCGGGCCGTTCCTCCCCCAGCGCCATCACGGCACGCCGGTGGTCACCACCAACCACGGGCCGTTCGACGACGACCTCACCCCCCTCTACCGGCGCCTCGCCCCCGACGTGCCGGTGATCGCCATCTCGCACCACCAGGCCTCCACCGCCCCGGACATCCCGGTCGCAGCGGTCGTCCACCACGGGGTCACCGTCGACGACTACCCGATCGGCCCGGGCGGCGGGCCGGCCCTGTTCCTCGGGCGCATGACGCCCGACAAGGGGGTCGACCGGGCGATCCGCATCGCCCGCGCCGCCGGCGTCCCGCTGCTGATCGCCGCCAAGCTGGCCGAGCCGGCCGAGCGGGCCTACTTCGCCGAGAAGGTCGAGCCGCTGCTCGGCGGCGATGTGGAGTACCTCGGCGAGGTCGGCGGCGAGGAGAAGCTCCAGCTCCTGGGCGAAGCATCCTGCCTGCTCAACCCCATCGGCTGGCCCGAGCCGTTCGGGCTGGTGATGGCCGAGTCGCTGGCGTGCGGCACGCCCATCGTGGCCACGCCCTGCGGTGCCGCGCCGGAGATCGTCGAGGACGGCGTGACCGGCTTCATCCGCAGCGACGACGCCGGGCTCGTCGAGGCGGTCCGGGCGGTGGCGGACCTCGACCGGAGCGACTGCCGCCGCGCCGCGAAGACCCGGTTCTCCGCCGACCGCATGGCGGCCGACCACGTCGCCGTCTACACGAAGGCGACGGCCCGCCGGGACGCGCCACGCCACGACACCCGGCACGACGGCCGCCGCAACGGGCGGCGACCGATGCGGGGCCGCGACAGCGGCCTGGTCATGGCCATGAACTGACCGGCGGACCCCGACAGACAACGGCAGATCGAGGTCGTCCGGGCGTCCCCGGTCATCCGGCCGATCGTCCCGTGCCGCCCCGCCTCCCGTGGGCGGGACGGGACGGTCATCGGGTGACGGTCATCGGGTGACGCTCACCGCGTCGCCGGCGACGGCACCCGCCGCGCCGGCGTGATCGGCCTCGCCGTTCGGGGCGAGGCGCAGGGCGAGCAGCGCGATGTCGTCGGCGGCCGCCTCGCCGGGCCCCACGTCCCGCAGGAGCCGGTCGCAGAGGTCGTCGAGGTCGCCGCGCCAGCGCGTGGCGACCTCCACGAGCCGGTCGAGACCGGTGTCGATGATCTCGTCCCGCCGCTCCAGCAGCCCGTCGGTGACGAACAGCAGCGTGTCGCCGGGGCCGAGGTCGACGGTGACCGGTGGCGGGGCCCGGAACCCCATGCCGAGCAGCGGCCCGTGTGGCTCGACGAACGCCACCCCGTGGGACCCGAGGTGCAGGGGGGCGATGTGCCCGGCGTTGGCGACGGTCACCCGCCGCTGCCGGCGGTCGATGAGGGCGAGGCAGACGGTGGCGGTGATGGTGGGGTGGAAGCGGCGCAGCAGCTTGTCGAGCCGCTCGAGGATCGCGGCCGGCTCGTGGCCCTCGAGCGCGTAGGCCCGCAGGCCGTTCCGGAGCTGGGCCATCACGATGGCGGCCTGCAGGGAGTGGCCGACCACGTCGCCCACCGCGGCGAGGACGCGATCGCCGTCGAGCTCGAACAGCTCGTAGAAGTCGCCGCCCACCTCGGTGTGGTCGGCGGCCGCCTCGTAGCGGAAGGCGACGTCGACCCCGGCGGGCGTGGAGGCCCGGGTGGGCAGGAGGCTGCGCTGGAGGGTGAGCGAGATCCGCTGTTCCAGCTGGTAGGCCCGCAGGTTCTCGGCGGCGATGGCGACCGCGTGGGCGAGTTGGTCGAGGAGGACCTCCACCTCGTCGCGCTCCTCGTCCGGGACGCCCGACCGGGCCACCAGCACGGCACCGAGGACGGCACCGGCCCGGTCCACGACGGTGGCACCGGCCGGGCCCCCGGCCGTGCCGGGCTGGTCGCCGGACGTGTCGTCGACCCCGGCCCCTGCCCCGGCCCGTGCCCCGGGGACCGCCGCCCCGTCGGGCAGCACGTCGGCGAGGACCTCGGCGAACAGGTCGGCGCCCAGCTGGTTGGCGGTCACCGCCGCCGCGACGTCGAGCGGGCGCGTCGGTTCGCAGGGCACCGGCACGGCGCCGCGACCCGGGGCGGCGGCGCCCACGAGGCTGCGGCGCCCGACGGTGAGCGCGGCCGCCGCGGGCGCCTCGAAGATGGCGGCGAGGCCGTCGGCCACGGCCGCCACCAGCACCTCGGCGGTCGTCGCCGCGCTGATCGCCAGGTTCACCGTGTGCAGGCGGCGCAGGTAGCCGGCGAGGCGCACCGCCCGCCGCCGGGCCGCGGAGTAGCGGAGCAGGGCGTTGACCGTCGCCAGCAGCTCGTCGCTCTCGACGGGCTCGACCAGGTAGGCGTCCGCGCCCCGGCGGAGGCCCTCGTTGCGGTCGGCGGGGGCGACGGCGGTGCCGGACAGGTGGAGGATCGGCAGCGCCGCCGTGCGCTCGGCGCCCTTGATCCGCTCGCACACCTCCATGCCGCTCATGTCGGGCAGGATGACGTCGAGGGTGACGAGGTCGACCCGCCGGGACTCGACGGCATCCAGGGCGGCGGCGCCGGTCGCCGCCTCGACCACCTCGTAGCCGGCCTGGCGCAGCCAGGCGCCGACGACGGCCCGGTGCGCGGCGACGTCGTCGACCACCAGCACCGTGGCGCGTCCGTCGCCGGTCACGCCCCATCCCCTGGGCCGTCGGTGATTCCCGACACCAGCCAGGCCATCTCCGAGAGCATGCCACGACGACCCGGGCGGCATGCGCTCGGCGTGGTCGGAACGGTCAGCCCGGCGCCAGCAGGTCCGGGGTCGGGGCCTGCGCGCCCGCCTCGATCGCCGCCACCGCGGCGTCGGCGGTGGTGACGAAGTGGAGCAGCTCCTCGGTCTCGTCGTCGAAGAGGCCCTCCAGCAGCAGCCGCACCGGCCGGCGGACGGTCCAGAACTCGTCGAGGTCGAGGAACACCATCGGGCTGCGGGTGCCGTCGACCGACGAGTAGTGGTTCTGGGCGGCGTCCTGGAACACCTCCTGGAGCGTGCCGGCGCTGCCCTCGGCGAAGATCACCCCGGCCTTGGCGATGGCCAGCAGGCCGTCTTCCCGGATCGAGTTGTCGAAGTACTTCGCGTGCGCGGTGGCGAGCGGGGTCGGGGGCTCGTGGCCGTACAGCCAGGTGGGCACGCCGAGGCTGACCCCGGCGTCGCGGTCGGGACGGCGGGCGGCCACGTCGAACGCCGGGGCCTGCCAGGCGTGGAGGGCCGCGAGGATCCCCGGGTCGAACCGGCCGTCGGGCCCGAGCAGCTCGTCCTGCCGGTAGTCGGGGAACGCCGGCTGCGCGGCCAGGACGGCCAGCTCGGCGGCCAGGTGGTCGTGCGGCGCGGTCGCCAGCCGGGCGCCGAGGTGGGCGGCCTCCATGGCGCCGGGGCCGCCGCCGGACACGACCAGGTAGCCGCGCCGGGTGAGCTGCCAGGCGATGTCGGCCACCAGGGCGTACGCCTCGCTGCCGCGGTCGAGGCGGTGGCCGCCCATGAACGCCACGACCCGGTGGCCCTTCACCCGGGCGTTCAGGGCCCGGGTGATCGCGTGGTCGTGCAGGGCGCGGCGCAGCGCCGTGTCGTCGGACACGGGGACCCGGAGCCCCTCGGCGGCGGCCGCCTGGAACACCTCGGCGTCGAGGGTCGCGGCGTAGGACAGCTCGTCGGTCGCCGACCACCCGCCCAGCAGCTCCGCCGTCGTGTACAGCCCGTCCCGGACCGGGACGAGGCGCTCCGTGGTGGTCTCCATCACCCTCAGTCGTACCCGATCGGCCGGCGCGCACCGGCCACCGGACCCCCGGGGTGGGAGCCGAGGTCAGTCGGGGGCGAACATCTCGGTCACGCCGGCCAGCTCGATCACGCGGGCGACGTTGTCGGGGACCGGGCCCAGCTGGAGCCGGCCGCCGGCGCCCTCGGCCCGCACCTTGGCGGCGAGCAGGCCCCCGAGGCCCGACGAGTCGAGGAACGTCACCTGCCGGGCGTCGACCGAGATGTCGGTCACGCCGTCGTCCACCAGGGCGGCCACGGCGTCCTCCACGGCGTCGCCGCCCTCGAGGTCGACCTCGCCGGCCAGCACCACCACGGCGGACGCGCCCTCGCGCCGGCAGTCGACCGAGACCGGTGCCGTCTCGCCGCCATCCCCAGGGTCGACAATGTTGCGATTGGGTCCCATAGACCGGCTCGCCTACCCCCACCC
>DATCLV010000635.1:0-4753 GCA_036563745.1 Acidimicrobiales bacterium
CGCCGCAGCCGATGCAGGCCGCGGCGTCCATGGCCGCGTCGGCCACCGGCTTCGGCACCGGGATGATGTTGGCGTCGGGCGCCGCCCCGGTGGGCGCCGAGATGTAGCCGCCGGCCTCGATGATCCGGTCGAACGCCTGCCGGTCGACCACCAGGTCGCGCAGCACCGGGAACGCCTTGGCCCGCCACGGCTCGACGAAGATCTCGTCGCCGTCCTTGAACTTCCGCATGTGCAGCTGGCAGGTGGCCGTGCCCTTCTGGGGGCCGTGCGCCTGGCCGTTGATCATCAGGCCGCAGCTGCCGCAGATGCCCTCGCGGCAGTCGTGCTCGAACGCGATCGGCTCCTCGCCCTTGGCGATGAGGCGCTCGTTGACGACGTCGAGCATCTCCAGGAACGACATGTCCGGGCTGATGCCCTTGGCCTCTTCCCGGTAGGTCTTCATCTCACCGGGCTGCCCCGGCCCCGGCTGCCGCCAGACGTGCAGGGTGATGTCCATCGTGCGTCCGTCGCTCCTACTTGTACGACCGCTGGGTCAGGTGCACGTTCTTGAACTCGAGGGGCTCCTTGTGGAGCTGGGGCTCGTTGCCCTTCCCCGTCCACTCCCAGGCGCCGACGTAGGCGAAGTTCTCGTCGTCGCGGAGGGCCTCGCCGTCCTCGGTCTGGTGCTCCTCCCGGAAGTGGCCGCCGCAGGACTCCTCCCGGTGGAGGGCGTCGCGCACCATCAGCTCGCCCAGCTCGAAGAAGTCGGCGACGCGGCCGGCCTTCTCCAGCGACTGGTTGAGCGAGTTGCCGCCCAGCACGCGGACGTCCTTCCAGAACTCCTCGCGCAGGGCCGGGATCTCCGACAGGGCCTTCTCGAGGCCCTCCTTGTTGCGGGCCATGCCGCAGTAGTCCCAGAGGATCTTCCCGAGGTCGCGGTGGAAGTCGTCGACCGAGCGGGTGCCCTTCACCGACAGGAACCGGGCGATGCGGTCGCCCACGTTGGCCTCGACGTCGGCGAAGGCCGGGTCGCTCGTGGGCACCGGCTTCTCGCCGAGCAGGCCGGCCAGGTAGTTGGCCAGGGTGTAGCTGGCGACGAAGTAGCCGTCGGCCAGGCCCTGCATGAGCGCCGAGGCGCCCAGGCGGTTGGCGCCGTGGTCGGAGAAGTTGGCCTCGCCCAGCACGAACAGGCCGGGCACGTTGGACATGAGGTTGTAGTCCACCCAGAGCCCGCCCATCGTGTAGTGGACGGCCGGGTAGATGCGCATCGGGACCTTGTAGGGGTCCTCGTCGGTGATGCGCTCGTACATGTCGAAGAGGTTCCCGTAGCGCTCCCGGATCGTGTCCTCGCCGAGGCGGCCGATCGCGTCCGAGAAGTCGAGGTACACGCCGTTCTTCAGCGGGCCCACGCCGCGGCCCTGGTCGACCTGGGTCTTGGCGTTGCGGGAGGCGACGTCGCGGGGGACCAGGTTGCCGAACGACGGGTACTTGCGCTCCAGGTAGTAGTCGCGCTCGTCCTCGGGGATCTGGTCCGGCGGCCGCTGGTCGTCGGGGTTCTTCGGCACCCAGATGCGGCCGTCGTTCCGCAGCGACTCCGACATCAGGGTGAGCTTCGACTGGAAGTCGTCCGACGCCGGGATGCAGGTCGGGTGGATCTGCGTGTAGCAGGGGTTGGCGAACAGCGCCCCCCGCCGGTGCGCCCGCCAGCTGGCGGTCACGTTGGAGAACTTGGCGTTGGTCGACAGGTAGAAGACGTTGCCGTAGCCGCCGGTGCACAGCACCACGGCGTGGCCCGAGTGCGAGCGGACCTGACCGGTGACCATGTCGCGCACGGTGATGCCCACCGCGACGCCGTCCTTCACCACGAGGTCGAGCATCTCGGTGCGGGTGTGCAGCTTCACCCGGCCCTTGCCGACCTGGGCCATCATCGCCTGGTAGGCGCCGAGCAGGAGCTGCTGGCCGGTCTGGCCGCGGGCGTAGAAGGTGCGGGACACCTGGGCGCCGCCGAACGACCGGTTGTCGAGCAGGCCGCCGTACTCACGGGCGAACGGCACGCCCTGGGCGACGCACTGGTCGATGATGTTCACCGACACCTCGGCGAGGCGGTACACGTTGGCCTCGCGGCTGCGGAAGTCGCCGCCCTTGATGGTGTCGTAGAAGAGGCGCTGGACCGAGTCGCCGTCGCCCTTGTAGTTCTTCGCCGCGTTGATGCCGCCCTGGGCGGCGATCGAGTGGGCCCGGCGGGGCGAGTCGTGGAGGGTGAAGACCTCGACGTCGTAGCCCTGCTCGCCGAGCGTGGCCGCCGCCGAGGCGCCGGCGAGCCCGGTCCCGACGATGAGGATCTTGAAGCGGCGGCGGTTGTTCGGTGCCACCAGCTTCATGTCGAACTTGTGGTTCGTCCACGCCTCGTCGAGCGGGTAGGCGGGGACGTTGCTGTTCAGCTCGCCGATCATGATGCCTCGGCTTCCTCGTAGAGCTCGCAGGTCTCGATCGTGTCGCCGTCGACCCGGCAGTCGGGGTTGTCGTCGGCGTCGATGACGCCGGCCATCACCGCGATCGGGAAGCTCAGGTTCCCGACCGTCACGATGGCGGCGAACCCGATGGCGAACGCCTTCCGCCACGAGTTCCACTTCGGGTTGTTGAGGCCGATGCTCTGGAACATCGACCAGGCCCCGTGCCACAGGTGCACGCCCAGGGCGAGGTTGGCGACGATGTAGAGGAGGGCGATCGGCGGCCGCTGGAACGACGCCACCACGTTGCGGTACACGTCGCCGCGCTCGAAGTCGGGGTTCACCCAGCCCCACGTCAGGTCGGCCAGGTGCCAGGCCAGGAACAGCAGCACCACGATGGCGGTGAGCCGCATCGACCGGCTGGCGATGTTGGCCGCCTGGTAGTCGCGCTTGGAGATGTAGCCGCCCGTGGCCTGGGCCCGGCGGTTCATCATCGTCAGGGCGTAGGCGGCGTGGATGTGGAGCACGAACGCCGCGATCAGGCCCAGCCGCAGCAGCCACAGCGTGACCGTGCGGGGGAAGAAGGGCACCAGCAGCTCCCGCAGCCACTCGCCGTAGTGGTTGATGTCCTCGGCCCCCAGGTAGAGCTTGAGGTTGCCGAGCATGTGGACGAACACATAGCCCATGAGCCCGATGCCCGTGAGCGCCATGACCCACTTCTTGCCGACAGCCGAGCGGTAGAACTCGACGGGCCAAGGAGCCGGGCGGCGGCTGGGGTGCACCGGGGCGACAGCGGGTCGCTCCATCGTCTGCATCGCGTAGTTCAGCCTCCTGAACGCCGAGCACAGGGCGTCCACGGGCGAAGCTACTCCGCCCGCGCCGCCCGCCAGGAAATCGACGCAGCGTGACGATCCGACAGGCGGGGCGCACTCGCCTAACATGACGAATTGATGTCGGAAGCAACGATGTCGCCCATCGCGTGCGCACCCCGCGGAGCCGACGGCTCCGGGGCGCCGGGCCCGGCGTCACTCTGGGCGCCCGGCGCGGCGGGTGCTCGATGGGAGCGTCCCCGGGTCCGCGTCGGCGCGGCCGTTGCGGTCGGCACGGCCTCGGGGTACATCATCAGGTGACGACGCTGGGGTGAAGGTCGTCGATCGGGGAGGGCGAGTGGTGGTGCGGAACCTTGTGGGCGGTCATCGCTGGGCGGCGGCGCTCGGGCTGTCGGCGCTCGTGATCACCACGTCGGTGGTCGTCGCCCCGGGCCCGAACCCGGGGGCCCAGGAGCGCGACCCGGGCGACGAGGAGGTCGCCGGCCCCGAGGACGCCCTGGTGTCGGTCGACGTCGAGGTCGCCGACGGCGACGCCGCCGCCATCACCGGCGCCCTCGACGAGCTGCAGGCCAACGTCGGCGCCCAGCTCCAGCAGCTCAACCTCGCCGAGGCCGCGGTCAAGGAGGCCTTCGACAAGCTGGGCACCATCGACCAGGCGATCATCGAGCTCGAGGCCCGGATCGACGAGCTCACCGGCGCCAGCGACTCGGTGGTGGTCACCCGCTACATGAACCCGCCCTCCGAGGCGGCGATCGACTCGCTCACCGCCGAGAGCCTCTCCGACGCCACCGTCAAGCAGGCGCTCCTCCAGATGCGCACCGAGGAGGACGCCGCCAAGCTCGCCGAGCTCCAGGACGCCCGGGCCGAGGTGGTCGAGCAGAAGGAGCTCCAGGAGACCGCCCGCGCCGAGGCCGAGGCCGCCCGCGACGCCGCCGAGGAGGCCCTCGCCGACCTGCAGGCCGCCTCCGGCCAGCAGGCCCAGTTCATCCTCGACGTGAAGGAGTGGCTGGCCGACCCCGAGGGCGCCCGCCTGCTCGCCGCCCAGAGCCCCGAGGAGGACGCCCGGATCCAGTCGATGACCCAGGAGCTGTCCACCAAGATCGCCCAGCTCGAGCAGGAGGAGGCCACCCGGGAGGCGGCGGAGCGCGCCGCCGAGGAGCGCCGCCGGATCCTCGAGGGCGGCTTCGGGTGCCCGATCGACGGCCCGATGCGGTTCAACGACACCTGGGGCGCCGCCCGGTCGGGCGGGCGGTCCCACAAGGGCACCGACATGATGTCGCCCACCGGCACCCCGGTCGTGGCCCCGGCAGACGGCCAGCTGGTCCACAAGACCGACTCGATCGGCGGCCTGAGCTTCTTCATCTACGGCGACGACGGCCACAAGTACTTCGGCACGCACCTGTCGAAGTACGAGAACGTCGGGGCCGGCTGGGTGAAGGCCGGCACGCTGGTCGGCCGGGTCGGCGCCACCGGCAACGCCTCGGCGCCCCACCT
>DATCLV010000648.1:0-3340 GCA_036563745.1 Acidimicrobiales bacterium
GCCGTGCACCGTCGACGTGGCGATCGCCTGCTGGCCCTGGGGTGCCTACCTCGGCGACGACGCGCTGACCAAGGGCGTGCGGATGAAGATCTCGTCGTGGACCCGCCACGACCACAACACCATGCCGCCCGCCGCCAAGACCACGGGCAACTACGTGAACAGCTCGCTCGCCAAGGTCGAGGCGCTGAAGGCCGGCTACGACGAGGCGATCATGCTGAACCCGCACGGGTTCGTGTCCGAGTGCACCGGCGAGAACATCTTCTGCGCCCGCAACGGGGTGCTCATCACCCCGCCGCTGGCGTCGGGGGCGCTGGAGGGCATCACCCAGAGCTCGGTCATGACGATCGCCCGCGACCTCGGCTTCGAGACGCGGATCGACAACATCGCCCGGAGCGACCTCTACATCGCCGAAGAGCTGTTCGTGTGCGGCACGGCCGCCGAGATCTCGGCCGTGAAGTCGGTCGACGACCGCGAGCTGCCGTGCCCGGGCCCGATGACCACGGCGATCGCCGAGGAGTACAACAAGGCGGTCCGCGGCAAGGTCGACCGGTACAAGGAATGGGTCGAACATGCCCGCGGCTAGCGGCGCCGGCGCGGGCGATGCAGCGGGCGAGGTAGCCGCGGCGGCCCCGGCCGGGTCCCCGGCCGGCCCGCCGGCCTCGGTCGAGATCTTCGACACGACCCTGCGCGACGGGGCCCAGTTCGAGGGCATCTCGCTCACCGTCGACGACAAGCTCCGTGTCGCCGAGCAGTTGGACTGGCTGGGGGTGGCCTGGATCGAGGGTGGCTACCCCCAGGCCAACCCCAAGGACGCCGAGTTCTTCCGGCGGGCGGCGGCCGGTGAGCTGTCGCTGTCCACCGCCACGCTGGTGGCGTTCGGGTCGACCCGGCGGCCGGCCGGCAAGGTCGACGTCGACCCGACGCTCACGGCGCTGGTCGAGTCCGGCGTCTCCACGGCGTGCATCGTCGGCAAGAGCTGGGACTTCCACGTCACCGAGGCGCTGCGCACCACGCTCGACGAGGGCGTCGCCATGGTCGCCGACTCGGTCCGGTTCCTCCGGGGCCAGGGCCTGCGGGTGTTCTTCGACGCCGAGCACTTCTTCGACGGCTACAAGGCCAACCCGGAGTACGCCCTCCGGGTGCTCGAGGCCGCAGCCACCGAGGGCGCCGACTGCCTGGTGCTGTGCGACACCAACGGGGGCTCGCTGCCCCACGAGGTGCAGCGGATCGTCGGCGAGGTGGTGTCGTACTTCGGGCCGAGCCAGCAGATCGGCATCCACACCCAGAACGACACCGGCTGCGCGGTGGCCAACTCGGTGGCCGCCGTGGTCGCCGGGGCCCGCCAGCTGCAGGGCACGGTCAACGGGTACGGCGAGCGCACCGGCAACGCCAACCTGATGACCTGCATCCCCAACCTCGCCCTGAAGATGGGCATCCAGTGCCTGCCCGAGGGCCGCCTGGAGCGGCTCACCGCCGTGTCCCGGCACGTGGCCGAGCTGGTCAACCTCCCGCCGCACGAGGCCGACCCCTACGTCGGGCGCTCGGCGTTCGCCCACAAGGGCGGCCTGCACACCTCGGCCCTCGGCCGGGTGGGCGGTGCGTCCTACGAGCACGTCGACCCCGGCTCGGTCGGCAACAGCACCCGGGTGCTGGTGTCCGACCTCGGCGGCCGGGCCGGCATGGCGCTCAAGGCCGAGGAGTTCGGGCTGGAGCTCGACGGCCAGGCGGCCGGCGAGCTGTCGGAGCGGCTCAAGCAGCTCGAGGCCGACGGCTACCAGTTCGAGGCGGCCGACGCGTCGCTGGAGCTGCTGATGCGCGAGGCCGGCGGCTGGCGGCAGCCCTACTTCAAGCTCGAGGGCTACCGGGTCACCACCTACCACCGGAACGCCGTGCGGGGCGGGTCGCCCATCGAGGACGGCGAGTCGATCATCGACACCGAGGCCACCGTGAAGGTCTGGGCCGGCGACGAGCGCCTGGTCGCGGTGGGCGAGGGCAACGGCCCGGTCAACGCCCTCGACGAGGCGCTGCGGTCGGTCCTGCGTCGCCGCTACCCGGCGATCGACCGCATCCACCTGACCGACTACAAGGTCCGGGTCCTGGAGGGCGCCGCCGCCACCAAGGCGGTGGTGCGGGTCCTGATCGACTCCACCGACGGCGACCGGTCGTGGTCGACGATCGGGGTCAGCGAGAACGTGATCGAGGCGTCGTGGCGGGCGCTGGCCGACTCGCTGGTGTTCGGCCTGCTGCACGCCCAGGAGGCGCCGGGCGCTCCCGACGCCCCCGACACGTCCGACACGTCCGACGCGGAGGCGGTGGGCGGCTAGGCCGCCCACCTTGACCTCCACCTGCGCCGGTTGGCGCCGGGTGGCGGGTGGGGCGCCGGACCGACCAGCGCCCCACCCACGATCCGTCCCCGGTCAGTCGGTGGCGATGGCGTCGAGGATGTCGAGCTTCGACGCCCGGCGGGCCGGCCGCCACGCCGCCACCACGCCGACCAGGGCGCCCAGGGCCAGGACCACCAGGAGCTGGCCGACGGGGAGGGCGAACACGTCCAGGTCCTCCTCGCTCGAGCTGAGCGCTCGGAGCAGCGCCCAACCGAGGAAGCAGCCGAGGCCGATGCCGCCGACCGCCCCGAAGGAGGCCACCACGATCGACTCGCCCCGGATCATCGACCGGAGCTGCCGCCGGCTCTGACCCACCGCCCGCAGCAGGCCCAGCTCCCGGGACCGCTCGTGGATGGAGAGCGACAGGGTGTTGGCGATGCCCATGAGGGCGATCACGATCGCCAGGAACAGCAGCACGTAGACGATCACCAGGAACTGGTCGACCTGCCCGGCCACGGCGTCGATGTACTCCTGCCGGGTCTGCGCCTCGGGGGCGTAGAACCGGTCGGCCACGGCCTGGACCGCCTGCTCGCCCTGGTCGAGGGGAACGTCCTCGGCCAGCTCGATCAGGATCACGGTGTCGGAGGGCTGGGCCGTGTGGGTGAACCACGCGGCCCGGTCCAGCATCACCGGGCCCACCAGGTCGGCGGTGTCGTAGAGCGCGGCGACCGTGAGCGCCTCGACCGCACCGTCGGTGAACCGGACCTCGGCGGGGTCGCCCAGGCCGAGGCCCACGTCCTCGGCGTAGTCGGTCGACAGCGCCACGGCCCCGGCGTCGAGCTCGGTCAGGTCGCCCTCGACGACGTCGACGTCGAGCAGGTCGTGCATGGCGGCGCCCTCGATCCCGACGGCGTACTGGTCCTCGCCCTCGATGCGGACGGCGGCGTTGGCCATCGGGGTCGCGGTCGCGACCTCGGGCAGGTCACCGATCGCCTCGGCCACCTCCGGGCTCATAC
>DATCLV010000652.1:0-2810 GCA_036563745.1 Acidimicrobiales bacterium
GGAACAGCTCGTCGCGGAGGCCGAGGTGCTCGGCCAGGTCGAGGAAGATCCCGAAGTCGGGCCGGGCCTCGCCGGGCGGGTCGACGACCGCCCGCACGCGCGACACCCGGCGCTCCGAGCTCGTGTAGGTCCCGTCCTTCTCGCCCCAGATGGCGGCGGGCAGCACGACGTCGGCCAGGGCGGTGGTGGGGGTGGCGAACCCGTCCTGGACCACCAGCAGGTCGAGCCGACCGAGGGCGTGCTCCAGCAGCTCCCGGTTGGGGAACGACACGGTCGGGTTGGTGGCGATCACCCACAGGCCCTTGATCCGGCCGTCGATGACGCCGTTGACGATGTCGGGGTAGGCCCGGCCCCGCTCGGTGGGCAGGCGGTCCTCGTCGATGCCGAGGAGCCCGGCCAGCTCGGCCCGGGCGGCGGGGTCGACGTAGGCCCGGTAGCCGGGCATCGACGCGGTGAACCCGGCCTCGCGGGTGCCCATCGCGTTGCACTGCCCGGTGATCGAGAACGGCGCCGCGCCCGGCCGCCCGATGTTGCCGGTGATCAGGCACAGCGTGTTGATGAGCGCCACGGTCTCGGTGCCCTGGACCGAGTGGTTGACACCCATCGTCCAGGCCACCACCGCCCGCTCGGCCCGGCCGAAGCGGCGGGCGACGTCGAGGACGGCCTCGGGGTCGAGGCCCGTCTCCTCGGCGACCCGGTCGAGCGGGTACCTCGCCACGTGGGCGACCAGCTCCTCGTAGCCGGTGGTGTGGGCGGCCACGTAGTCGTGGTCGACCAGGTCCTCGTCGACCAGGATCCGGATGATCCCGTTGAGGAGGGTGACGTCGCTGCGGGGGCGGAGGGCGAGGTGGCGGTCGGCGAGCATCGCCGTCTTGGTGACCCGGGGATCGACGGCGACGACGTGGGCGTCGGGGTTGGCGAGGAGGCGGGGCGCGAGCAGCGGGTGGTTGTCGGCGACGTTGGCGCCGACCAGCAGCACGACGTCGGCCTCGGCGAGGTCGTCGTAGCAGCCGGGTGGGCCGTCGCTGCCGAAGGTGAGCTTGTAGCCGGACACGGCGCTGGCCATGCACAGCGTGGTGTTGCCGTCGTAGTGGGCGAGGCCCAGGCCCAGCCGGACGAGCTTGCCCAGCGTGTAGAACTCCTCGGTCACGAGCTGGCCGGTCGACAGCACCGCCACCGACTCGGGGCCGTGCTCGTCGAGGAGGCGGCGGAACCCGGTGGCGACCGTGGTGAGCGCCTCGTCCCAGCCGACGGGCCGGCCGTGGACCGTCGGGGTGGTCAGGCGGCCGGGGGCGGTGAGCGTGTGGTGCTCGGAGAGGCCCTTGGGGCACAGCCGGCCGCGGTTGACGGGGTGGTCGGGGTCGCCCTTGACGGCGACGATCCGCCCGTCGCGCTCGCCCGCCAGCATCCCGCAGCCCACCGAGCAGTAGCCGCAGGTGGTCTTCACCCACCGGTCGGGCTTGCGGGAGGTGGCGATGGGCCCGGCGAGGTCGTCGTGGGCGTAGCGGTAGCGGTCGCCGCCGTGGCCGACGCCGAGGAACCGTGGCAGCTTCGGGCCCAGCCGCTGCAGCAACGAGGAGGGGCGGGTCACGCGCGCCCCCGGAAGAAGCTGCCCGGGATGTTCAGGGGCACGACCGTCACGTAGAAGAGGTACCGGTTCGCCACCTCGGCCACGGCCAGCAGGCCCGCCGCCGCCCCGAGGTTGGTCGGGGCCACGGCGACCGCGGCCGGCGCCGCCAGGACCCGCAGCCCGAACAGCGGCCGGAACCAGTGGAGCGTCAGCCGGACCGTGCCCCGGGCCTCGAACGTCCCGACCCGGCGCAGCCGCACCAGGTTGGCCAGCGTCACCGCCAGCTGCGCCAGCGCCCCGCCCGCCGCGACCGCCGGCGCACCGGCCACGACGCCCGCGGCCACGACCGGGGTCAGGCCGAACTGCGCCACGGTCAGCCACGTGTCCCAGGCCGGGCGGCCCGGCACCACGTACAGGCGGGCCGACGCGAACACCCCCGCCGCGCCGACCGCGACCGCCACCGGCGCCAGGGCCGGGACCGGCACCGCGGCCAGCGCCGCGCCCGAGTACAGGCCGAACAGCGCCACCTCCCGCGACAGCCACGACCGGCGCAGGTTCCGCAGCGCCTTGGCGGCGTGGACCGGCCGCCCCAGGTGACCCAGCGACGCCGCCAGCGCGGCCACCGCCACCAGCGCCGCCACGGCCCGGCTCCCCGCCGCGCTGGCGCCCACCGCCACCTGGGTGAGGAGGGTGAGCACGATCAGCGGCGTGTGCGGGTGCTCCGGCCGGAGCTGGTGGTCGGAGGCGGCGAACGTGTCGAGCGGCACGCCCTCGGGCAGGGCGATGCGGGTGGTCGACAGCGTGATGCCCGACGGCGGGAGGTGCGGGGCGTCGGCCGCCGCGTGGTCGTCGCGCCAGGCGGCGACGTCGACCCGCTCGACCGTGATCGCCTCGGTCGGGCACGCCCCCACGCACGCGGGGGCGAGGCCGGCCGACAGCCGGGGCAGGCACATGTCGCACTTGGTGACGATCCGCCGGTCGGGCTGGAAGGCGGGCACCGAGTAGGGGCAGTTCCAGGTGCAGTACTGGCAGCCGATGCACTCGTCGGCCCGGTGCTGCACGACCCCGTTGTCGAGCTTCACGTAGGCGTCGGTGGGGCACCCGGACAGGCAGGTGGGCTCGAGGCAGTGGTTGCACGCCATCGACAGGTGGAAGCGGCGGGTCTCCGGGTGCGCGCCGCCCTCGATCTCCCCCACCCGCCGCCACACGGTGTCGGGCGGCAGGCCGTTCTGCTCGGCGC
>DATCLV010000653.1:0-5276 GCA_036563745.1 Acidimicrobiales bacterium
CCGCAGCGCGGCCCGCGCCTCCTCGTCGTCGCCGTCGCGCAGCGCCGCCTCGGCCCGGTCCTTGGCGGCCCGGGCCCGGTCGACGTCGATCTGGCTGCGCAGCTCGGCCACGTCCGACAGGATCGTGACCGTGGTGCGGACCTCGGTCTCGCCGGCTGCGGCCGGCTTCGACGACACCTCGACGAACCCGCCGTGCACGGCGACGACCTCGTCGTCCTCGCCGGCCGGCGTGCGGATGGTGACCGTGCCGACGTCCAGCGCGCCCACGAACGGGGCGTGCCCGCCGTAGAAGGCGATGTCGCCGCCGCCGATCGTGCGGGCGATGACGGCCTCGGCCTCGCCCGAGTAGAGGATCCGCTCGGGCGAGACCAGCTCGACCTGGAGGCTCATGCCCGGGACCTCAGCTGCCGGCCCGCTCGGTGAGCTGCTTGGCCTTGCGCCGGGCGTCGTCGGCGCCGCCCACGTTCAGGAACGCCTGCTCGGGCAGGTCGTCCAGCTCGCCGTTGACCAGCTGCTCGAACGACTCGACGGTCTCGTCGACCGGGGTGAAGATGCCCTCCAGGCCGGTGAAGGCCTGCGCCACGAACATCGGCTGCGACAGGAACCGCTGGATCTTGCGGGCCCGGGCCACCGTCACCTTGTCCTCCTCCGACAGCTCGTCGAGGCCGAGGATGGCGATGATGTCCTGCAGCTCCTTGTAGCGCTGGAGGATCTCCTGCACCCGGCGGGCCACCTGGTAGTGCCGGTCGCCCACGACCTCCGGCGAGAGGATCGTCGACGTCGAGGCCAGCGGGTCCACCGCCGGGTAGATGCCCAGGGCGGCGATGTCGCGGGACAGCTCGGTGGTGGCGTCCAGGTGGGTGAAGGTGGTGAACGGCGCCGGGTCGGGGTAGTCGTCGGCGGGCACGTACACGGCCTGCAGCGAGGTGATCGACCGGCCCCGGGTCGAGGTGATGCGCTCCTGCAGCTCGCCCATCTCGTCGGCCAGCGTGGGCTGGTAGCCCACCGCCGAGGGCATGCGGCCCAGCAGGGTCGACACCTCGGAGCCGGCCTGGACGAACCGGAAGATGTTGTCGATGAACAGCAGCACGTCCTGGCCGCGCTGGTCGCGGAAGTACTCGGCGACCGTCAGCGCCGCCAGGGCGACCCGCAGGCGCACGCCCGGGGGCTCGTCCATCTGGCCGAAGATCAGGGCGGCCTTGTCGAGCACGCCCGACTCGCCCATCTCGATGAAGAGGTCGGTGCCCTCACGGGTGCGCTCGCCGACCCCGGCGAACACCGACACACCACCGTGGTTCTGGGCGACCCGGCGGATCATCTCGGTGATGAGCACGGTCTTGCCCACGCCGGCGCCGCCGAACAGGCCGATCTTGCCGCCCTGCAGGTAGGGGGTGAGGAGGTCGATGACCTTGATGCCGGTCTCGAACATCTCCTTCTTCGGCTCGAGGGCGTCGAACGCCGGGGCGTCGCGGTGGATCGGCCACTGGCCGTCGACCTTCGACTCGTCGAGCTCGGGTACGTCGAGGGGCTGGCCCATCACGTTGAGCACGTGGCCCAGCACGCCGTCGCCCACCGGCATGGTGAGGCCGGTGCCCAGGTTGCGCACCTCGGTGCCCCGGGTGAGGCCGTCGGTGGGCCGCAGGCAGATGGCCCGCACCCGGCTGTCGCCGATCTGCTGGGCGACCTCGGCCTTCACGATCGTGTCCTGGCCGTCGACCTGCAGCGTCATCTCGAGCGCGGTGTTGATGGCCGGCACGGCGTCGGGCGGGAACTCGACGTCGACCACCGGGCCGGCGATGGCGACGACCCGGCCGTCCTTCAGCGTTTCCTGGTGGTTGGTGGAGGGCGTCTCGGTGACGGACATGGTTCTCTCCTCAGGGGCAGCAGCAGCCGCTACCGGCGCGCGTGTGCGAGTTGGTCTTGCAGGACGTCGGCGGACATCAGCACGTGGTCGGCCAGGAGGTCGCTCCCGCCCGCCTGCGCCGCCCGCAGCGCCTCCGCGCCACCCACGATCTCCATGATCTCGGTGGTGATGGCGTCCTGCCGGGCCCGGTTCATGGCCCGCGTGTACTTGGTGATCAGTTCCTCGGCGTTGTCGGTGGCCGACTTCATGGCCCGCTGCTGGGCGGCCAGGAACGAGGCCGCCCCGTCGAGCAGGGCCGCGTACAGGCGGGCCTCCGCGTAGCGCGGCAGCAGCCGGTCGAGGATCTCCTGGGGGTTCGGCTCGAACTCGTAGTCGGCGCTGGGCCCGTCGGACGCCTGCTCCAGCATCGACGCGTCGAGCGGCACGAACTGGCGGGTCACCACCCGCTGCGTGCCGGCCGACAGGAACTGGGTGTAGACGAGCTGCACCCGGTCGTAGTCGCCGGCCTCGAACCTCTCGACGACGAAGTCGGCGACGGCCCGGGCGTCCTCGTAGGCGGGCTGGTCGGCGAAGCCCTGGAAGGTCTCGTCGATCGCCCAGCCCCGGAACCGGAAGTAGCTCGCGGCCTTGCGGCCCACCGTGACCAGCCGGGTCTGCACGCCGTCGGCCCGCAGGGCCTGCATCTCGCGCTCGGCCTGGCGGATGACGGAGCTGTTGTAGGCCCCGCACAGGCCGCGGTCGGCGGCGACCACCACGTACGCGACGGTCGACACCTCCGGGCGCTCGGCCAGCAGGGGCGAGCCGCCGCCGGCCCCGGCGGCGGCCAGGTTGCGGATCACCTCGGTGATGCGCTCGCTGTAGGGCCGCGCCGCGGCCACCCGCTGCTGGGCCTTCACGATGCGACTCGCGGCGATCAGCTCCATCGCCTTGGTGATCTTCTTGGTCGACTGCACCGACTTGATCCGCCGGCGCAGCGTCCTCTCCTGGCCACCAGCCACGGCCTGCTCCTAACCCTGCGCCTCGACGGCGTCGGCGGTCTCCTCCCAGGAGAACGCCTCGGCGAACTCCTTGATGCCGGCCTCGAAGGCCTCGACGTCCTCGATGTCACCCGTGGTGCGGATGGACTCGAGCACGTCGCGGTGCCGGCCCCGGAACCACTCGATCAGCTCGGCCTCGAACCGGCGCACCTCGCTCACCGGGATCGGGTCGAGGTAGCCGTTGGTGGCGGCGTACAGCGACACCACCTGCTCCTCCACCGGCATCGGGCTGTTCAGCGGCTGCTTCAGCAGCTCCACCAGCCGGTAGCCGCGGTCGAGCTGGGCCTGGGACACCTTGTCGAGCTCGGAACCGAAGGCGGCGAACGCCTCCAGCTCGCGGAACTGCGACAGGTCGCCCTTCAGCGTGCCGACCGCCTTCCGCATGGCCTTGATCTGCGCGGCGCCACCCACGCGGGACACCGACTGGCCGGTGTCGAACGCGGGCCGCACACCCGACTTGAACAGGTCGTCCTGGAGGAAGACCTGGCCGTCGGTGATCGAGATCACGTTGGTGGGGATGTAGGCGGAGATGTCGCCGGCCTTGGTCTCGATGATCGGCAGCGCCGTCAGCGACCCGGCCCCCAGCTCGTCGTTGAGCTTGGCGGCCCGCTCCAGCAGGCGGCTGTGCAGGTAGAACACGTCGCCCGGGTAGGCCTCGCGGCCCGGCGGGCGGCGCAGCAGCAGCGAGATCTGCCGGTAGGCCTCGGCCTGCTTCGACAGGTCGTCGTAGACGGCGAGGGCGTGCTCGCCGCTCTCCATCCAGTGCTGCCCCATGGCGCAGCCGGCGTAGGGGGCCAGGTACTTGAACGGCGACGGATCGGACGCGCCGGCCACGACCACCACCGTGTACTCCATCGCCCCGTGCTGCTCGAGCGTGGCGACGGTGTTGGCGACGGTCGACTCCTTCTGGCCGATCGCCACGTAGATGCACTTCACGCCCAGGCCGCGCTGGTTGAGGATCGTGTCGATCGCGACCGTGGTCTTGCCGGTCTTGCGGTCGCCGATGATCAGCTCGCGCTGGCCCCGGCCGATCGGCGTCATGGCGTCGATGGCCTTGATGCCGGTCTGCAGGGGCTCGTGCACCGGCTTGCGGCCGGTGATGCCCGGCGCCTGGATCTCCATCCGGCGCTCCTGGACGTTGGTCAGCGGGCCCTTGCCGTCGACCGGCTGGCCGAGGGCGTCGACGACACGGCCGAGCAGGCCGTCGCCGACGGGCACCGACAGGATGCGGTGGGTGGCCTTGACGGTCTCACCCTCCCGCACGTCGGAGGCCTCGCCCAGGATCACGGCACCGATCGACTCCTCGTCGAGGTTGAGGGCCAGGCCGAGCACGCCCGACTCGAACTCGAGCAGCTCGTTGACGGCCGCCTCGGGCAGGCCGACGACGGTGGCGATGCCGTCACCCACCTCCTTCACGCGGCCGACCTGGGCGGTCTCGATACCCGGCTTGAAGTCCTCGAGGTTCTTGCGGAGCGCCGCCGTGATGTCGGCGGTGTTGATGGTCAGCTCTGCCATGTCGGTTCCTCAGTAGTCCTGCTAGAGAGCCTGCTTGAGCTGGTCGAGCTGCGAGCGCACCGACCCGTCGATGACGGTGTCGCCGACCTGGGCGACGACGCCGCCCAGGACGGAGGGGTCGAGCACGACCTTGAGCTCGACCTGCTTGCCGGTGGCGCGGTTGAGCGCGGTGGTGAGCTTCTTGCGCTGGGCGGCGCTGAGGGGCACCGCGGTGCGCACCTCGGCCACCTCCTTGTTCGCCTCCGCCGCGCTGCGCTCGACCAGCTGGCGGATGATCGCCGGCAGGTCACGCGCCCGGCCCATGCCGACCACGAACGACACCAGCATGGTGGTGACCCGGGTCGCCTTCCCGGCGAGGAGGTCCTCCACGATCTGCTGCCGCCGGGCGGCGGGGATGAGCTCGTCGGTGAGCGCGCCCCGCAGCTCGTCGGAGCCCTCCAGCGTCTGCGAGAAGCGGAACAGCTCGTCCTCGACCTCGCCGAGCGAGCCCTCGGCCCGCGCCACGCTGAACAGGGCCTCGGCGTAGGCCTCGATGCGATCGTCTGCCATGGCGATCTCCTCGCTCTCCTACGACTGCCGGGCGATCGAGTTGATGTACTCGTCGACCAGCTGGGTCTGCGTGGCCTCGTCGAGGTTGCGCTGCACGATGGTCTCGGCGGCGCCGATGGCGAGCTTGGCGACCTCGCCCCGCAGGTCGGACATGGCCTGCGCCTTGGCGGCGTCGATGTCGGCGACGGCGCGGGCCCGCAGCTCGGCGAGCTCCTCCTGGAGGCGGGCCTCCTGGTCGCGCTTGATCTGGTCGGCCGCCTGGCGGCTCTCCTCGATGATGCGCCCGGCCTCGGCCTTGGCGTCGTTGAGCT
>DATCLV010000654.1:0-11175 GCA_036563745.1 Acidimicrobiales bacterium
GAGGATCGCCCCGGCCAGGAACAGGGGGTACCGGTAGGTGGGCTCCTGGTGGCGGCTGCGGTAGGCGAGCCAGCCGAGCCCGGCGGCCACGGCCAGCGGCACCAGCGCGAACGGCCCGCCGACGCCCAGGTCGAGCAGGACGATCAGCAGCGCCGGGACCACCATGTAGAACTGGTAGGCGGGGAAGCCCGCGTACCAGTCGGGCGCCCAGCCGGCCACCTGGAACTGGGGCAGCAGGTGGTCTCGCAGGTAGGCGGGGCCCCACACGTGGGCGCCCATGTCGCCGCCGGCCGGGGTGGTGTCGGCGAAGATGTTGCGCGGCCCGAGCTGCAGGAACACGAACAGGGCGCAGGCCAGGACGACGCCCAGGTCGACGAGGTTCGTGAGGGTGAGGGCGAACCGGCGCCGCTCCTCGCTGTCGACGGGGTCGCCGGGCTCGCCGTCGCCGCCCCCGAGGCCGTCGCCCCCGCCACTGCCGTCGGCGTCGGCGTCGTCGACGTCGCGCTCGGGGGCGGTGGCCGACCCGGAGCGCTCCGAGGTCGCCGTGCCACCCGGGACGGTCGGGTCGTCGGGGGCCAGGGTGACGACGCGGCCGTCGCGCGGGTCGGGGTCGCGCCCGTCGCCGTCGGCGGCGACGTCGGCCGCGCCGCGCCCCGGGCGGTCCGAGCGCTCCGCCGGGTCGTCGGGGCCCAGCACGTCGTCCTCGCTCAGGAACACCGGCGGGTCGAGGGGCGGGCCGAGGGCGCCGGCGCGGGGCGGGCGCGGCGCCAGGTGCCGGGGTGCGGCCGGCGGGTCGTCTCGCGGGTCGTCGTCGGGCATGGGCGGTCAGGACTCCAGGAGAAGGTTGATCACCGTGACGGCGTTGAACGCCATGTGGCAGGCGATGGCCGGGCCCAGCCGCCCCGTCCGCACCGTGATGTAGGCCAGGAAGATGCCGAAGAGCGCGAGCCCCGGCACGCCGATGAAGTTGGGGATGTGCACCACCCCGAAGAAGAGGCCCGACACGACGATCGCGGCGGTCGACCCGAAGCGCCGCTCCAGCGAGCGCAGCACGAGACCCCGGTAGAACAGCTCCTCCACGATCGGGGCGCCGATCACCACCAGGACGACCAGCATCACCACGCCGAAGGCGCCGTCGGCGCGGTCGGTGATCTCGCGGGCCGTCTCGCTCAGCTCGTCGACGTCGGTGTCGGTGAGCACGAAGATCGGCACGTAGAAGATCGGCAGGACGAGCAGCTGGAACACGACGCCCGCCGCCCCGCCGGCCAGCAGGTCGACCCCGGTGACGCGGATGCCGAAGTCGCGGACCGCGCCGTTCCCCTTCCGCCACGACGCCCACAGCGTCACGAGCACCATCGGCACCCACAGGCCCAGCTGGGCGACGTTCGCCCACGCCAGCGACATGTCCTCGAACTCGTCGGCCCCCGAGGCCGCGAGGGCGAGGCCGCCGGTGACCGCGGACCCCACGAACGCCAGCAGGAACCCGATCACGGCGTCACCGAGGCCCCACGTGGGCGTCTTCAGCGGCGGCTCGTCGGGCACCGTGTGTGGCGGCGCGAGATCAGGATCGGACACCGGAACAGGGTAGGCGCCTACGGAGGGTCGGCCCCACTCACGCGCGGGGTGGGAGACGGCGGTTCCTCACGCCACGCCACCTGCCCCGGCGCGGCCCAGCCCGGCCAGGCCGGTGCGGTCCTCGAGGCGCCAGCCCCGGGGCACCGTCATCGCCGCGGCGTGCTGGTCGCACAGGTCGTAGGCCGACGGGTGCGCCTCGTCGGCGAGGGGGTCGAGCCAGGTGACGCGCGCCCGGTAGTCGAACCCGAGCGTGACGACGGCCACGTCGTTGCAGCCGGGCCGAGCACACGAGCGAGCCATGGTGCTCAACGTAGTGCGGCCCGCGCGCCGGCCCGGGGACCTGGGGCGCGTGATCCGCGAGGGATGACCGCGCCTTATCCTGTGGTGTATGAGCTCCCCACCGCCGCCTCCGCCGCCCCCGCCCCCGGGGCGTTCGCCGCGAGCGCCGGGTGGACGCACCGAGCCCCCGTTCCCGCGCTGGCTCATCTGGGTCGTGCTGGGTCTGGTGCTCGCCATGGTCATGTTCTCGACCAACTTCCCCCGGGACGACAGCGACGAGATCGAGTACGACGGTGGCAGCAACTCCCTGCTCGCTCAGGTGGCCGACGACAAGGTCGAGAGCATCGAGTGGGACAACAACGACGGCTCCATCACCGGTGAGTTCACCAACGGCGAGAGCTTCCGCAGCAACGGGCCGCTCGAGCCCTCCGACGCCGACCGCGACCTGTTCGAGACCCACGGCGTCGAGCTGAAGTTCGTCACCCCGCAGGGCAACTTCCTCACCGCGATCCTGCCGCTGCTGCTCCCGCTGGCGCTGTTCCTCGGCATCTTCTGGCTGATCCAGCGCCGGGCCCAGTCGCAGATGGGCGGGATCATGTCGATCGGCCGGTCGAAGGCGAAGACGTACTCGACCGAGCGGCCCGGCACCACGTTCGCCGACGTCGCCGGCTACGAGGGCGTCAAGCAGGAGGTCACCGAGGTGGTCGACTTCCTGCGCCACCCCGACCGGTTCGCCGAGATCGGCGCCCGGGTGCCCAAGGGCGTGCTGCTGGTCGGCCCGCCCGGCACCGGCAAGACGCTGATCGCCCGGGCGGTCGCCGGCGAGGCCGGCGTGCCGTTCCTGTCGGTGACCGGCTCCGACTTCATGGAGATGTTCGTCGGCGTCGGCGCCTCGCGGGTGCGCGACCTGTTCCAGACCGCCCGCAAGCTGGGCCGGGCGATCATCTTCGTCGACGAGATCGACTCGATCGGCCGCAAGCGGGGCGCCGGCCTGGGCGGCGGCCACGACGAGCGGGAGCAGACCCTCAACCAGATGCTGTCCGAGATGGACGGCTTCGAGGCCACCGAGGGCATCGTGATGATGGCGGCCACCAACCGGCCCGACATCCTCGACCCCGCCCTGCTCCGGCCCGGCCGCTTCGACCGCCAGGTCGTGGTGCCGCTGCCCGAGCTCGAGGAGCGCCTCGCCATCCTCGAGGTGCACTGCAAGAACAAGCGGCTGGCCGGCGACGTCGACCTGAAGGTCGTGGCCCGGGGCACGCCCGGCATGTCCGGTGCCGACCTGTCCAACCTCGTCAACGAGGCGGCGCTCTACGCCGTCCGGGCCGGGCGCGACCAGATCGGCAAGGAGGACTTCGAGGCCGCCCGCGACCGGGTGCTGATGGGCCAGCGGCGCGAGTCGATGGCGCTCTCCGAGTCGGAAAAGGAGGTCATCGCCTACCACGAGGCCGGCCACGCCGTGTGCGCCGCCGTCCTCGAGAACGCCGACCCGGTGCACAAGGTCACGATCCTCCCGATGGGCATGGCGCTCGGCCTCACCCAGCAGCTCCCGCTCGACGAGCGGCACATCTACCGGCAGGACTACATCGAGGACAGCCTCGTGGTCCGCATGGGCGGCCGCTGCGCCGAGGAGCTGGTGTTCGGGGTGATCTCCACCGGCGCCAACAACGACCTCGTCGGCTCCACCGAGCTGGCCCGCAAGATGGTCAGCGAGTGGGGCATGTCGTCCCGGGTGGGCCCGATGGCGTGGGGCTCGCAGGGCCAGGTGTTCCTGGGCGAGGACCTCGTCCACACCCGCGACTACTCCGACGAGACCGCCCGGGTGATCGACGAGGAGGTCGAGCGGATCCTGCGGGAGCAGGAGGAGCGCTGCCGCCAGACCCTCCGGGAGAACCGGCACGCCCTCGACCTCGTGGCCCGGGCGCTGCTCGAGCACGAGACGATCGACGGCGCGGAGGTCAACCGGCTCATCGACGTGTCCCGCAACACCGCCCTGCACGGCGGCGAGGGCGGCGACGACGCCGGCAGCGAGCCGGCGGGCGACGGCCCCGGCGAGGGGTCGGGCTCCGGCTCGGGCAACGGCGACAAGGCGAAGGGCGACGCCACGGCCTCGCTGCTGAGCCCGCCGCCCCCGCCCACCTGACGGCTCGACACCACGGATCGCACCACGCATCGCACCACGGCCCCCGGTCTCCCCGGGGGCCGTACCGCGTCCGGGCGCGCGCAGCCGGCCGATCGATCGCGGGCCGATGTCGAGAACGGGCCGCGCCGTTCGACGTGGGGGTGTCAGACTCGACCCGGGCGCCCCGCGCCCCCGCAGGAAGGACCGCCGTGCGACCCCTCAAGTACTCGATCAACGTGACGCTCGACGGGTGCTGCCACCACCTCGCGCTCACGCCGTACGAGGACATGCACCGCCACCACACCGAGAACCTCGCCCGGGCCGATGCCCTCCTCTTCGGCCGCGTGACCTACGAGATGATGGAGGAGGGCTGGCGCCACCCGGTGCCGCCCGGCACCCGGCCCGCCTGGACGGAGCCGTTCGCCGAGACGATCAACGCCGCCAGGAAGTACCTCGTGTCGAGCACCCGGAAGCCGGACGGCTGGAACACCGAGCTGCTGACCGGCGACCTGGCCGAGGCCGTCCGGCGCCTGAAGGAGGAGCCGGGCGAGGGGCTGCTGACCGGCGGCGTGCGGCTCCCCACCGCGCTGGCGGAGCTCGACCTCATCGACGAGTACGAGCTGGTGGTGCACCCCCGGGTCGCCGGGTACGGGCCCACGCTGCTCGCCGGCCTGTCCCGCCCCCTCGACCTGCAGCTGGTCGACCGGCAGGACCTCGGCTCGGGGGCGACCGTCCTCCGCTACGAGCCGCGGCGGTGACCCGGATGCGGTACCTGACGCTCGTCCACCGCAGCGACGACCGGGAACCGCCCGCGCTCACCGAGGCGATCCAGGCGTTCCTGTCGGAGGTCGCCGCCGCAGGGGTCCTGATCGACGGCGGGACGCTGGCCGGCCCCGAGGGGTCGCAGGTGGTGCGGTTCGCCCGCGGGGAGGTCCTCCCCACCGACGGGCCGTTCACCGAGGCCCGGGACGTCGCCGGCGGCTTCTCGATGCTGGAGTGCAGCTCCGACGAGGAGGCGGTGGCGGTGATCCGGCGCTTCATGGACCTCCACGCCGTCCACTGGCCGGAGGTCGAGATCACCGTGGAGGTGCGGCCGATCGTCGCCGACACCGACGTCGAGGGGCTGGCGGCGCTGGCCGACGGGCGCGCCGGTCGCTGAGGCGGCGGCCATGCTGGGACGGTGGACGGCCACGCCGAGGTCACGGCGGTCTGGCGCCGGGAGTCGGGGCGGCTCGTCGGGGCGCTCGCCCGGCTGACCCGCGACGTCGACCTCGCCGAGGACCTCGGCCAGGACGCGCTGGTGGAGGCCCTGGAGCAGTGGCCGCGGCGGGGCATCCCCGACAACCCGGCGGCGTGGCTCATGACGACGGCCCGGCGGCGGGCCATCGACCGGTTCCGGCGGGCGGCGACCCTCGACCGGCGCACCCGGGAGCTGGCCCGCCGCCTGGAGCAGGACGAGCGGGAGCGGCAGCAGCTCGGCCGGCCCGGAGCACCTGGTCCGCTCGGCCGGCGGGGTGCGGTGACCGACGTGGCCGACCACCTCGACCACATCGAGGACGACGTCCTCCGGCTCCTGTTCCTCACCTGCCACCCGGCGCTCACCCCGGCCTCCCGGGTCGCGCTCACGCTCCGGCTGGTGGGCGGGCTCACCACCGCCGAGATCGCCCGGGCCTTCCTCGTCGGCGAGGCGACGATGGCGCAGCGGATCTCCCGGGCCAAGACCACGCTGCGGGCGGCCCGCCCGGCGTTCGAGCTGCCGGTCGGCGACGAGCGGCGGGCCCGCCTCGCCGACGTGATGGCCGTGGTCTACCTGGTGTTCAACGAGGGCTACGCAGCGACCGCCGGCGACCGGTGGACCCGGCCCGACCTCTGCCGGGAGGGCGTCCGGCTGGCCCGGCTGCTGGCCGGGCTGGTGCCCGACGAGCCCGAGGTCCACGGCCTCCGGGCGCTGGTCGAGCTGCAGGCGGCCCGCACGCCCGCCCGCACGACCCCCACGGGCGCGCCGGTCCTCCTCGACGACCAGGACCGCTCCCTCTGGGACCACGCGCTCGTCGACCAGGGCCTGGCAGCCCTCCACCGCGCGGCACGGTCGGGTCGGCCGATCGGCGCCTACACCCTGCAGGCGTCGATCGCCGCCTGCCACGCCCAGGCCGCGACCCCCGCCGCCACCGACTGGCCGCTCGTCGCCGCTCTCTACGACCGGCTGGCGGCGGTGGCGCCGGGACCGGTGGTCGAGGTCAACCGCGCCGTCGCCCACGGCCGGGCGTTCGGCCCCGACACCGGTCTGGCCGTCCTCGACGGCGTCGAGCTGCCCGGCTCGTCGCTCCTGCCCGCCGTCCGCGGCGACCTGCTCGCCGCCGCGGGCCGCCACCGGGAGGCCGCCGCGGCCTTCGTCACCGCGGCCGGGCTGACCGCCAACCGGGCGGAGCAGGAGCTGCTGCGGCGCCGGGCGGCCGAGCAGCGGGCGGCCACGGGCGACCGGGAGCGCTGACGAAGGGTCAGTTCGCGCCGTGGTCGCAGCCGTCGGCGGGGAGCGTGCCGGGGGCCCGCAGCTCGGCGAGGGTGGCCCACAGGTCGGTGGCGGTCACCGGGCCCAGGAACTTCGCCTGCACGGCGCCCTCGGCGTCGGCCACCAGCGTGGCCGGGACCGCCCCGATCGAGTACTTCCGGTGGAGCTCGGCCTCGGCCTTGACCTCCAGCTCCTGGACCGCCACCGCGTCGCTCGCGAGGTGCTTGGCCTTCTCCCACACCCCGGCGCAGGTGTTGCAGGTCGCGGAGGTGAACACCGCCACCAGCCAGGGGGCGTCCGGGCGGGTGAAGTCGGCGCGGTCGAGGTGGTCGGGCACGACGTAGCCGGTCGCGGTCGGCGCCGGGGGACGCTGGCGCCGCTGGACGACGGTGGCGATGGCGACCGCCACCACCGCGAGGACCACGACGAGGACGACTCGCTCCATCCCCGCATCGTCGCGCGTTCGGCCGACGCCGAACGCATCACTCTCGGCTCGTCGGCCGCGGCCGTGTACGAGCCGGCTGCGCATCGTGCGGACCCTCGCAGCCCCCCAACCCCCAGCTGTCTCGGCTCGTCGGCCACGGCCGTGTACGAGCCGGCTGCGCATCGTGCGGACCCTCGCAGTCCCCAACCCCCGGCTGTCTCGGCTCGTCGGCCGCGACTGTTACTCGGCTCGTCGGCCACGGCCGTGTACGAGCCGGCTGCGCATCGTGCGGACCGTCGCGGTCACCGACGACCGACCGGCCACAGTCGCGTGCTGCCCCCCGCACATCGTGCGGACCGTCACGGTCACCGACCGACCGGCCACACCCGCGTGCTGCCCCCCGCACATCGTGCGGACCGTCACGGTCACCGACCGACCGGCCACAGTCGAGTGCTGCCTGCGGCGCATCGTGCGGGGTTCCGCGGCCATGAAGCCGGCGTCGCCGCGGCTCGGGTACTTGCTGGCGGCGCGGCGGGGGCGACGCCGTAGCGTCGGGGGCGGAGCCGCCCGCGCCCCCGGAGGGACAGCCGATGCCGCGCCCGCGCCCGACCACGACCGCCCCGACGGCCGCCGCGCCCGTGGGGTGGGGGGCGCCCGGGCTCCGGCGGGCCACCTTCACGCTGGCCGCCACCCAGCTCGTGTCGTGGGGCGTGCTGTTCTACGGGTTCGCGGTGGTGGCGCCCGACGTCACGGCCGACACCGGCTGGTCGGAGCCGCTGGTGTCCGGGGCCTTCACGCTGGGGCTGGTCGTGGCGGGCGTCGCCGCCCCACCCGTGGCCGCCGCCCTCACCGCCCGCGACCCGCGACTGGTGCTCACCGCCGGCTCGCTGGCCGGGGCGGTCGGCATGGCCGGGTTCGCGCTGGCACCCCACCCGGCGGTGCTCTACCTGGCGTGGGCGGTCGTCGGGCTGGCGATGGCGGCCACGCTGTACGAGCCGGCGATGGCGGTGCTGGTGGCGATCGACCCGGCCCGCCGCCACCGCACGCTGGCCGCCATCACGGTGGCGGGCGGCCTGGCGTCGACGGTGTTCGCCCCGCTGGGCAGCGCCCTCACCGAGGCGCTGGGGTGGCGGTCGGCGCTACTGGTCCTCGGGCTGGGCGGCGGTCTCGTCACCGCCGCGCTGCACGCGCTGGCGCTCCCGCCCGCCGACGTCCACCCGGTCGACGCCCGCGCCCCGGTCGAGGACGCCCCGCCGTTCGACCACCGGCTGCGGGCGCTGCGGGTGGCGCTGCTGTTCGAGCAGGCCGCCATCCTCGGGACGACCGCCCACCTCATCGGGCTGCTGGTCGACCGGGGCGTCGGCCTCGGCGCGGCCGCCGTGGCGCTGGGCGTCATGGGCGTGGGCAAGGTGCTGGGTCGCCTCGCGCTGCTGGGGCCGGTGGCCCGGCGGCCGCCGGCGCTGCTGTCGAGCGTGGTCGACGGCGCCCAGCTGGTGGGACTGGCCGTCCCCCTGGTGGTGACCGCCCCGGCGGCGGTCCTGCCGGCGATGTTCGTGGTGGGCGCCGGGTCGGGGGCGACGACGATCCTCCGGCCCCTGCTGGTCGTCGACCTGGTCGGGCCCGGCCCGTTCGCCGCGGTGAACGCCCGTCTCCAGCGGACCACGACCGTGGCCCGGGCGGCGGCGCCGCTGGCGCTGGGCGGGCTGGTGGCGGTGGTCGGCTGGTCGCTGGGGTGGCTGGTGATGCTGGCGGCGTTCGGCGTGGCGGCCGCCCGCTACGCCGCGCTGGTCCCGCTGACCGCGCCCGGGCGGGATGCTCCGGAGCCGCCGGCGCCGCCCGTCGGCTCACCCGGACCCGCCGGCCGGTAGCGCCGGTGGCGCCGGTGGCGCCGATCAGCCGGGGGTGGGCAACGATCAGCCGGGCGTGGGGGTGTCGGTGTCGAGGCGGAGCGGCGGGCGGCCGTGGAACACCGGGCCGGCGCCCGGATCCGGTGTGCCGGTGACCCGCTCGGCCACCACCGGCACACCGTTGGTCGACCGCACCCGCACGGTGTGGGGGACCTCCTTGGGCACGCGGGCCTGGTCGCCCAGCTCCAGCACCTCGTAGCGCCCCGGCCGGACCGTCACCCCGAACGGCTCGGGCTGGTAGTCCCGCCGCCGGCCCCCGTCACCCTCACCACCTCCGATCTCGCCGAGATCCTCGAGGTCGTCGAGGTCGTCGGCGGGCACGGCGCCCGGGGGCAGCTCGACCACCACCTGCAGCTCGGCCACCCGCTCCCCGGGGTTGTAGAGGACGATCCGGGAGGCGTGGCCCCGCTCGACCCGGCCCTCGGCGAACGCCCAGTCGGTGCCGGGCTCGGGCACCCCGGTGGCCACGGTGGTGCCCGCCATCCCCAGCCGCCCGTCGAACGTCTGCACGCGGGTGACGACCAACCGGCCGCCCCGCACCAGCAGCGTGGCGGCCACGTGGTCGCGGCGGGTCACGTCGTCGCCCACGTCGACCGCCAGCACCGTCCGGGCCGGCACGACGAGCCCCTGCCAGCGCTGGGGCTCCCGGAGCCCCCGGTCGGTGCTGAACACGGCGTCGACGGCGACGTCGTTGGGGAACGGGTTGAACAGGACCAGCTGCTCCTCGGCGTCGCGGGTGGTGGCACCCCAGGCGAAGTGCCAGGTCGCGGCAGTGCGGGAGGTGCAGGGCGCGGTGTCGGTGCCGGCGGGGCCCGTCACCTCGTGCTCGACGGTGGCCGGCGGCGGGTCGCCGGCCTCGTCGGCCCGGGTGGGCGGGGGCAGGCTGAGCGCGGTGGCGGCGTCGAGCTCCACGATGGCGGCGGCCAGCGGGGCGTCGACGAGGTCGGCCAGCCGGTAGCGGGCCTGCTCGCCGGGGGCGAGGGCGAACCACTGCTCGGTCTCGTCGTCGACCGCGCCGGTGGCGCCGTCGATGCCGGCCCCGACGGCCGCCGTGGTCGTGGTCGAGGCCGAGGTCGACGTGGTCGACGACGTCGTCGACGAGGTCGACGTCGACGTGGTGGTCGTCGACGTGGTGGTCGTCGTGGTCGACGCCGCGGCGGCCGAGGCCGGCGGCGGGGCGTGGTCGCCGGCGAGCACGGTCAACCGGCCGGAGACCCGCTCGGGCCCGGCGGTCACGATCACCGTGTGGTCGCTCCCCCCGGCGCAGAACCACGTGCCGGCGGGCGACTCGATCGCCGCCCGGCTGCTCGCCGCCCGGGCGCCGGCCGGGTCGTCGCCCTGCCGGCGGCCGCCCTCCGACGCCAGCGCCGCACCCGTGATCGCCAGTCCCACGATCGCCAGGAACGGCAGGCGGGGGCTCACGACGCGTCGGCCCCTTCCAGGTTCGCCTTCCGGCGCTGGTGGACCAGCAGGTACAGGAGCACCGCGCCCCACGCCGTCAGCCCCACCCGGAGCTTCCACGGCGACGGGTCGCCCCGCTCGCCGTCGTCGAGCACGCGGCCCGGGGGCGCCGGCCGCCGGGAGGCCGGGGCGGGGAACGTCGGGCCCGGCTGGGGCGCCGACGAGTCGGGCGGGTCGACCCGCTCCCCCGCCGCCGCGCCGGCCGCGGCGCCGGCGTGGCGCCCGGCGAACGCCAGGTTGCGGTACACGAGCACGCTGGGGTCGACGGCGACGCGCTGCAGGTCGAACTGGCCGTCGAGGGCGTCGACCACCCCGGGCGACGGCGCCTCCGGCGGGCCGAACGGCGCCGGCGCCAGGCCCTGCGGCACCACCACGTAGGCGACGCCCAGCGCGGCCAGGTGCCCGCCCAGCCGGTGGGTCAGCTCGGACGTGCCGGCCTCGACCGAGGCCCGGACCCGCTGCACCAGGGCCTCGGGCGCGGGGCGCCACCGGTCGACCACGCGGGGCAGGCGGTCGGTGAGCGCGAGGGCGCCCTCCCCCGGGGCGCCGGGCATGGCGGGGGCGATCGGGTCGCGCCGCGGCCCCATCCCCCGGCCCAGGTCGGCGCGGCGGGCGCCGACGTCGTGGCGCAGCGGCAGCACGCGGGTGTCGCCCAGCCACAGGATGGTCCCGCCGGTGCGGGCCACCTCGTCCTCGACGAAGCCGAGCACGCCGTGGAAGTCGCCCCGGGGCATGCCCCAGTAGCCGTCGACCGCCGACCGCAGCAGCGGCACCGACGCCAGCGCCACGGCGACCACGGCCAGCCCGCCGAGGATGCTGCGGCGGCCGAGGCGGCGGGCCCGGGTGGGCGGGCGCCAGCGGCGGCGGTCGCGGCGGCGGACCTTGCGGCGGGGCGGGG
>DATCLV010000658.1:0-6659 GCA_036563745.1 Acidimicrobiales bacterium
CGACACCGCCGAAGGCGACACCGCCGAAGGCGACACCGCCGAAGGCGACACCGCCGAAGGCGACACCGCCGAAGGCGACACCGCCGAAGGCGACACCGCCGAAGGCGACACCGCCGAAGGCGACACCGCCGAAGGCAGGCCGACGCCCAGCTCGCAGAGCAGCAGGCGCCGGTGGTCGACGAACGCCGGGTCGGTGCGGTCGCGGGGGTGCGGGGCGTCGATGCGCAGGTCGACGGCGAACCGGCCCTCGCGCAGCACCACGATCCGGTCGGCCAGGGCGATCGCCTCGTCGACCTCGTGGGTCACCAGCAGCACGGCCGGCTGGTGGCGGACGAACAGCTCCCCCACCAGGTCCTGCATCTGGATGCGGGTGAGGGCGTCGAGGGCGGCGAACGGCTCGTCGAGCAGCAGCAGGTCGGGCTCCCGCACCAACGCTCGGGCCAGGGCGACCCGCTGCGCCTCGCCGCCCGACAGCGTGGCCGGCCAGGCATCGGCGTGGGAGGCCAGCCCGACCTCGGCCAGCGCCGCCCGGCCCCGCGCCTTCACGGCCGCCTTCCGGCCCTGGCCGATCGTGACGTTGGCCAGGGCCCGCATCGACGGCACCAGCCGGGGCTCCTGGTAGACGGTGGTGCGCACGGCGGGGACGAGCACCTCGCCCCGGTCGGCGCGCTCCAGGCCGGTGAGGATCCGCAGCAGTGTGGTCTTGCCGGTGCCGCTGGGCCCCAGCAGGGCGACGAACTCGCCGCGGCGGATGTCGAGGTCGATGCCGTCGAGCACCACCTTGTCGCCGAACGCCTTGCCGACGCCCCGGAGGGACACGGCCAGCTCGGCGTCGGGGTCGACGCCCGTCCGGGAGACCCGGGCCGAGGCCGGGGCGGAGGCGCCCGGGCCGGCAGCGGTCGGGACCGAGCGCAGGGTCGTGGACATCGTCGCCTCCTCAGCCCCGCACGGCGGTGTAGCGCCGCCACGGCATCGCGACCCGCTCGACGCCCCGGATGAGCACGTCGAACACCAGCCCCAGCGCCGCGTACAGGACGACGCAGAGCATCGTGTAGTCGGTCCGGGCGTACTGCCGGGCCAGCAGCACCAGGTAGCCGATGCCCTCCTCGGTGCCGATGCCCTCGGCCGAGATCAGGGCGGTCATGCTCAGCACCAGGCAGATGCGGAACGCCATCAGCACGTTCGGCAGGGCCGCGGGCAGGACGACCTGCCACACGAGCCGCCAGCCCTTGAGCCCGAACCCGCGGGCCGCCTCGACCAACTTCCGGTCGACGTTGCGCACCCCCAGGTAGGTGTACGTGTACATCGGCACCGCGCTGCTGGTGGCGATCAGCACGATCTTGAAGGTCTCGTCGACCCCGAACCACGCGAGGAACAGCGGCACCAGCGCCAGGAACGGCACGGCCCGGAACATCTGCATGGTCGGGTCGACCAGCTCCTCCCCCGCCGCGCTCAGGCCCGAGGCGACCCCGAGCAGGAGCCCGACGGTGAGGCCGAACGCCAGGCCGGTGGCGGCCCGGCGGAACGACGCCCCCACGTAGGTGGTCAGGTCGCCGGAGCGCCACAGCTCGGTGAAGGCGTCCCACACCTCGCCGGGCGAGGCCAGGACGTCGGGCCCGATCCAGCCCTGCCGGGTGCCGAGCCACCAGGTCAGGGCCAGGGCGGCGGGCACGCTGACCCGCAGGCCCAGGCTGAGGGCCCGGGGCCGGCGGCGGGTGCCGAGGTAGGCCGGCGGGCGCAGGGCGCCGGGGGGACGCTGCCCCACGCCCACCGGGTCGGGGCCAGGACGGTCGCCGTCGCGACCGGCGTCCTCGCCGCGGGGTGCTGGGTGGCGCTCCTCGGTCTCGGTGGCGGTGGTCACGACGGCCATGGGTCAGTCCTCCTGGGCGGCCTGCGCGGCCTGGGCGGCGGCGGCGTCGAACACGACGTCCTCGACGGTGAGGTCGCCGTCGATCACGCCGTTGTCGACGAAGAGCTGCAGCACCCGCTCGACCCGGGCGATGTCCTCGGGGCCGGGGATGTGCGGGATCGGCTGTGTGCGGGCGTCCTCGACGGCCAGCTCGTAGACCTCGCCCTCGTAGGCGTCGGGCCCGCTGTCGTTGAAGACGTTGACGAAGTCCTCGGGCCGCTCGTGGGCCAGCTCGGACAGCTCGGCGTAGACCTCGACGAACGTGGCGAACGCGGCCGGGTTGGCCTCCAGGGCCTCGGTGCTGGCGCCGATGATGCCCACGTCGTCGTACTGCTCGTAGTCCTCGGAGTAGACGATCGGGACCCCCCCGCCCTGGATGGCGGTGGCGAAGAACGAGCCGAACGTCGCCCAGGCGTCGATCTGGCCGGAGGCGAACGCCGCGGCGGCGTCCGGCGGCTGGATCGGGACCCGCTCGACGGTCGCCGGGTCGACGCCGGCCTCCTCGAGGGCCTTGAGCAGGAGCCACTCGCCGTGGGCCTTGGCGTTGACCGCCACGCGCCTGCCCTCGAGGTCCTCGACGGTCTCGATCCCGCTATCCGGGGTGGCGACGATGCCGTCGGCCCGCCCGGGCTGGGGCTCGCTGATCGAGAAGATCTTGAAGTCGAGGCCCCGGGTCAGCGCCCCGATCACCGGGCTGACCGCCGCCTCGTGGGTGTTGATCTCCCCCGACTTCAGCAGGTCGAAGTTGGCGCTGAACGCCCCGGCCGCAGGCACCCACTCGATGCGGGCGTTCACCTCGGCGAGGGCCTCGTCGAAGCTGCCGTTCTTCTTGGCGTAGGCGATGATCCCGTGGTTGCCGGGGTCGGCGAAGCGGATGACGAGCTCCTCGCCGGCGGCGGGGGCATCGCCTGCGTCGTCGCGCTCGGCGGTGATCGGCTCGCCCTCGTCGGCGTCGGACGAGTCACTGCCGCAGGCCGTCAGCCCCGTCAGCGCCAGGGTCGTCACCAGCAGGGTGGCGCCGAGGCGTGTGCGGGCGCGGGAGGTGAAGCGCATGTCGTTCCTGGATCCTTCTGGTGAGGGGTCGGGGGTCGACCGGTCAGGCGGGGGTGCCGGAGCCGAGCACCTCGGCCAGCGCCGTGGCCCGGGCGGCCTGCTCCAGCACGTGGATGAAGCGCACGGCGGCGGCCAGGCCGTCCCGCCCCCAGACGGTGCCGCCGCCGTTGGCCTCGACGATCGCCGTGACCTCGGGGTCGCGGGCGATCTGCTCGAGGATGAAGTCGACCTCGGCCTGGCGCCGGTCGATGTAGACGGGGATCTCGGCCACGGTCGTCGCCCGGCGCAGCGCGCCGTCGGTGACCGGCAGCGGCCGGTGGACCTGGGCCCAGGCGCCCAGGTAGGGGGCGTGCACGTGGATCACGGTGGTGACGTCCGCGTGCTGCTCGAACACGGCGGCGAACCGGCGGGCGCCGCGGGCGGCGGCCGGGTCGCCGAGGTAGGACGTGCCGTCGAACCCGAACACGGCGGCCGTGACCTTCGGGGCCCGGGTGCGCCACGGGTTCGGGTGGACGATGCCGACGAGCTTGTCCTCGCCCGGCACCCGCTCGTTGATCTGGATGGTGGCGCTCGGCGACAGCACGCCGGTGGCCCGCAGATCGGCGAACGCCTCGGTGGCGATCGCCACCTGCTCGTCGGCGAAGCGCTGGAGGTCGGCGGTGGCGGCCGAGCCGGTCGTCGATGCGCCGGGGGCGGCCGCGGCGCCGGGGGTCGTCGCGGTGGACCCGATCGTGGTGTCGATTGCGGTCATGGTGGGGCTCCCGGGGGTCAGCTGGAGACGAGCGAGGGGACGGACGACGAGGCGGCGGGCGAGGCGGGTGTCGACGCGGCGGGCGAGGCGGGCGAGGCGGGCGTCGAGGCGACCGTCGAGCCGGGCGGCGACGAGAACGTGCGGACGGGCCGGCGCAGCAGGGGCAGGACCTCCTCCCCCACCCGAAGCGCCTCCTCCAGGTGGGGCACGCCGGCGAGGATGAACGCGTCGACGCCCAGGGCGACCAGGTCGTCGATGCGCTCGGCGGCCGCCGCGTAGTCGCCGACCACGCCGAGGGTCGGGCCGGGCCGCAGGAGGTGGAAGCCCGCCCACAGGTTCGGGGCGACCAGCAGGTCCTCGGCCGAGCCCGGGCGGCTGCCGTCGCCCAGCAGGCGGCGCTGGCGGGCGGCGCCCACCGAGTCGCCCTGGCCGGCCCGCGCCCAGGGCCGCGGGGCGTCGGGGTCGGCGGCGGCGAAGCCCCGGCGGGCCTCGTTCCACGCCTCGTCGTGGGTGGGGCGGGCGAGGATGTCGAGCCGCACGCCGAACCGGGGCGTGCGCCCGAGGGCCGCGGCCCGCTCCCGCACCCGGTCCATCTTGGCCCGCAGGGCGTCGAGGGGCTCGAGCCACGACAGGTAGATGTCGGCGTGGGCACCGGCGGCGTCGATGGCGGCGTCGGACGAACCCGAGAACCAGATCTGCGGGAACGGCTGGCCCCGCAGCGGCTCGGCCAGGCCGCCGCCGACCACCGAGTAGTGGCGCCCGTCGAAGTCGAACGGGCCGCCGTCCCACACGCCCCGCAGCACCTCCAGGAACTCCTTGGTGCGGGCGTAGCGCTCGTCGTGCGGGACCGGGTCGCCCCACCAGAGCTGGTCGGGGCCCCCGCCGCCGGTGATCACGTTGTAGACGAGGCGGCCGCCGGTCAGCCGCTGCAGGCTGGCCGACAGGTGGGCGGCGTGCGCGGGGTGCAGGAAGCCGGGCTGGAAGGCGACCATGAACCGGAAGGTCGTGGTCTGCCGGGCCAGCGCCGAGGCGATCACCCACGGGTCGTCGGTGACCGGGAACGACGGGATGAGCGCCCCGGCGAACCCGGCCAGCTCGGCGGCTCTGGCGATGTCGCCGAGGTGCTCGACGTAGCTCACGTGGTCGTCGGGCCCGGGGGCGATGCTGGCGGGGGTGGTCGGCGTCCAGTCGCCGCGGCGGAGCGTCGAGTCGCGGGGCGACACCGGGTCGCCGTGGCTGGGCAGGCGCCAGTAGACGTCGAGGGGTTCAGGCGACACGGGTGGCCACCTCCCGGGTGCCGAGGAGCGGGCGGACGAAGTGGCCGAACCGGTAGGCCTCCTCGAGGACCGGGGTCAGCCCCAGCACGACCCCGGTCACGCCGGCGGCCCGCAGGTCGGCGAGCCGGTCGGCGACATCGTCGTAGCTCCCGACGAGCGCCCCGGCCGGGGGCTCGTGGGCGGCGGCGACGTCCTCGGCCTCGGCGGCCGTCTCCCGGGCGACCACCGCCAGCTCGACGGCGATCCCGGCGTCGGCACCGGCGCCGGCGCCCGGGTCGGTGCCGCCGATGGCGCCGCCGGTCTCGACGGCACTGGTCACGGCGGCGCTGGTCACGGCGGCGAGGGTGCCGACGGTGCCGGCCCCGATCTCACCGGCACCGTCGGACCTGTTCCCGGTGGTGACCCCGGTCCCGGCGGGGACCACCAGGCGGCCGCCGTGCTGGGCGGCCAGCTCCCGGGCCGCGGGTGACGTGCCCGACACCCACACCTCGGGGAACGGGGCCCGGGAGAGCGGGTCGGCGAACCCGCCGCCCGCCACCGTGGCGTGACGCCCGGTGACGTCGACGGGGCCGCCGGCGAACACCTGCCGGGCGACGTCGAGCAGCTCGGCGTCGCGGCCCTGCCGCTGGGGTCGGACCAGCCGGTCGCCGTAGGCGGCGCCCACGCCGGGCCCGTCGCTGTCGATCCACCAGCCGAGCCGGCCGCCGGAGAAGCGCTGGAACGTCACCGCCAGCTTCGCCGCGTACACCGGGGTCGCCCCCGGGATCGGCCAGGCGGCGACGATCCGGAGCCGCCGGGTGGCCGCGGCGATGGCCGTGGCGGCGACCAGCGGGTCCTCCCCTGCCGCGTCGAACGGCAGGACGATCCCGTCGAAGCCGGCCACCTCGGCGGCCCGGCCCTCCTGGAGGAGGACGTCGAAGGCCCGGTCGACCGCACCCCGGTCGGGGCGGGTCGGCACGCGCAGGAAGAGGTCGAGGTCTGGGTGGGGTTCCGGTCCCGTCGGCTGTCGCCCTGTCACGGGAGCGACCGTAACACTGGAATTCCGATTGGACAACTCAACTTTCCCGATTATCGTGAAACCGGAGGTCAGGCCGACCGCGTCGACCGCGTCGACCGTGGGCTCGATGGCTGACCGGTCCGGTGCCGGCGTGTTGAACTGGGACGTGGCCGAACGCAGGAGGACCGAGGGCTCGCAGACCGTCGAGCGGGCGTTCGAGGTGCTGAACTGCTTCCGCTCCGGCCCGTCGTCGCTCGGCCTCTCCGAGATCGCCCGGCGCGTCGGCCTGAGCACCAGCATCGTGTACCGCCTGCTGCGCTCGCTGGTCGACGCCGGGTTCCTGGAGCAGGACCCCACCACCAGCCGCTACCGGCTGGGCGTCGGGCTGGCGTCGCTGACCGAGGTGTTCTTCCGCCAGCGCCGGCTCGACCTCGCCGAACCCGAGCTCACCCGCCTGTCCGACCGGGCCGGCGGCAGCGCCGGACTCGCCCTCCGCGACGGCCGGGACGCGCTGATCCTCGTCTACTCCCCCACCGCGGCGGTCGACGGGCGCCCCGACGGCCGGCCCCGCCGGGTGCCGCTCCACCTGTCGGCGATGGGCAAGGTGCTGCTGGCCTACGGCGACGCCGACGACTCCGGCGGGCTCGAGGCGCTGCTGCCGCTGGCCACGCC
>DATCLV010000451.1:0-1938 GCA_036563745.1 Acidimicrobiales bacterium
GGTCACGGCGGCGGGGGTGGTGGGCCAGGGCGCCGACCACGTCGTGGCGCTGCCCCGCGCACACGCTGACCAGGCGGAGCGGGCGGCCCCGGGGTGCCTGGTCGAGGGCGTCGGCCACCAGTCGCCGCACGACGTCGAGCCGGCGCCGCAACGCCGAGCCCGGGTCGTCGTAGGCGTCGTGCCAACGCACCCAGTCCCGCACGCGGCCAGACTACGCGGTGGGCGCCGCGGGGCACCGCTCGTGCCCGGCCGAATCGCGGGCCCGCCGGCGGGTGCCGGCGCCGGGCGAGCGGCGACGATCAGCCGCCGCGGAGGGCGCGGAGCGTCGCCGTCGGGTCGTCGCTGGTCACCAGCGTCTCCCCCACCAGCACGGCGTGGAAGCCGGCGGCCTGCAGCGCCCGGGCGTCGTCGGGGCCCCGGACCCCGGACTCGGCCACCCGCACCACGTCGTCGGGGATCGCCTTGCCCACCCGGACCGCCCGGTCGTGGTCGACCCGGAACGTCACCAGGTCGCGCTGGTTGACGCCCACCAGCGTGGCCCCGACCGCCAGGGCCCGCTCCAGCTCGGCCTCGTCGTGCACCTCGACCAGCACGTCGAGGCCCAGCTCGACCGCCAGGGCGTGGAGGTCGGCCAGCTCGGCGTCGTCGAGCGCGGCCACGATCAGCAGCACGGCGTCGGCGCCCATCGACCGGGCGTCGGCGACGTCGGCGGGCGCCACCGTGAAGTCCTTCCGCAGCACCGGCAGGTCGGGCGCCGCCGCTCGGGCCGCCTGCAGGTCGGCCGCCGAGCCACCGAAGAACTCCTCGTCGGTGAGGACCGACAGGCACACCGCCCCGCCGGCGGCGTAGCGGCGGGCCAGGTCGGCCGGGTCGAGGCCGGGGGCCAGGTCGCCCTTCGACGGCGACCGGCGCTTCACCTCGGCGATCACGGCCAGGCGCCCGTCGCCGGCCCCGTCGCGCAGCGCCGCCGCGAACCCGCGGGCCGGCGGCCGGGCCCGGGCCTCGTCGACGAGCGCGTCGAGCGACCGCCCGTCGGCGGCGGCCGCCGAGCGGTGGGCGGCGAGGATCGTGTCCAGGTAGGTGGCCATGGCGCCCGGAACGCTAACGCCGGGGCGGGCGGCGCCGGGTCATCGCCCACATCGGGGCCATCACGAACAGGCCGAACGCCACGAAGAACGCCAACCCCGAGAACACCAGCAGGGTCGGGTTGGTGAAGAAGAACGCCCCCAGCAGGAACGCCACCGCCAGCATCAGCGTGGCCGGGGGCAGCAGCGCCCACCAGCCCTCCGGGGCGTAGGTCGACCGCAGCGGCCGGTCGTCGAGGAGGTCCTCCGACAGCTCCTCCACCACCTCGGTCCACTCGGCGGCCCACAGCGGCGTGGCCGGCTCCGGCTTCCGGGCGCCGATGCTGCGGCGCCGCGCCGCCAGGAACTGGTCGTAGAGCGCCCGCTTGGCGGGGTCGCGCAGCGCGGTCCAGGCGACGTTGAGCTCCTGCATCTCGGCCTCGGAGCCCCCGGCGTCCGGGTGCCGGCGCCGGGCCTGCTGCCGGTAGGCGGCGCGGATCTCCTTGGCGGACGCGGACTCGACGACGCCGAGCACCTGGTAGTAGGTCGGGTTGTAGCCCCGCTCGAAGCCCGCCCCGCCGGTCGCCATGGCCTCGGCTCTCAGCCCACGGTCGACCCGACCAGCGGCAGCTGCCGGATGTGGGCGCTGACGTCGCCGACCTCGGCGTCGGCGGGCGGCTCGACGGCCCGGCCCACGTAGGCCAGGGCCACCGGGGCCCGCAGCGCCGGCGACCAGGCGGCGGAGGTGACCTCGCCGACCTCGCTGCCGTCGACCCGCAGCGGGGTGCCCGGGCGGGGCGGCGCCGACTCGGCCGGCAGCACGACGCCCCGCAGCCGGCGGGGGACGTTGCCGCCGCGGCTGTCGATGCGGGCC
>DATCLV010000664.1:0-8350 GCA_036563745.1 Acidimicrobiales bacterium
GGACACCCCGCACCTCGACCCGAGCGACGTCGACCCGGCGCTGCGCGACCGCCCCGGGACCCCCACGGGCACGCTGCACGAACGCCTCGCCGAGCTGGGGCTCGAGGCCAACGCGCTGGCCGACGCCGCCGAGCACGTCCCCGCCCAGGACTGGGAGCGGCTCGGCCTGCTCGACGACAGCAGCGCCCGGCGGGTCAGCGCCCTCGACATCGTCCGCAGCGCGGTCGACTCGGGCGTCACCCACCTGCGGGCCGCCGAGTTCACCCTCGACGAGGTCCGCGCCTAGCGCAGCTGCCCGCCGACCCCGGCGGCGGCGCTGGCGGCGTCGCTACAGAAGCGGGCCGCCGGCCGAAGCGTTCCGGTGGGCGACGGTGGCGGCCATCAGGTCGGGCCGCACCGGGGCCCACCACTCGAACTCGATCACCGGGATCCAGCGGCCGTTCTGGTCCTTCGCCTCCAGCCGCACCGGGTACGGCTGGCCGGGATCGGGGCGCCACTCCGGCGGCACCTGCCCGAACTCGGCGAACACCTGCACGGCGTCGCGGCCCTTGATGGCGAAGGGGGCCGCGGCGTCGACGAAGTCGTCCATCGACGGCGACACCTTCTTGCGGACGCTCGACCAGTGGAACTCGTGCACCCGGTCGACGATCAGCCGCAGGTCGGCCACCACGATCGGCACCGCCCCGGTGTTGAGCAGCACGAACGGGAACCGCAGCCGCAGCGTCGGGCCGGGCGGCGTCGCGTAGGTGTCCGGGGCCGCCGTGGTGAGCCGCCCCTTCCGGAGGAAGACCCACCAGAAGGCGACGACCGTGAACACCAGCGCGAGCAAGGGGATGAGCGTCATCGGGGCACCAAGCTACGCGGTCGGTGAGGGCACCCGGACCGGCCGTCAGGCCCACCCGAGCCGTCGGGACCGCCGGGACGGTCAGGCGTCGAGGTCGGACCAGTCCTCGGGGTTGTCCTCGACGAAGTGCTCGACGATCTCGCCGTCGACCCCGTCGACCAGGACCAGGCCCCGCTTCGCCGGCGGGTTCTCCGCGGAGTACAGCAGGATGCGCCACGTGGGTCGGCTCAGCAGCCCCCGCCAGCCCAGCTGGGCCGACGCGTGCCCCACCGGGAACCCGACCTCGCGGGTGGCGGCGACCAGCGCGTCGCGCTCGTCGACCTTCAGGCTCACCCCCGCCAGCAGGCTGTAGACGCCGAACACGGCCAGCAGCACGGCGGCGAGGAGGTAGCCGTCGTTGACGTAGGGCGACTCGACCGTCGCCCACACCGCCGCCGCGCCGGCCGCCAGCAGCAGGTACAGGTAGCCGGGGATCCGGCGGCGGCTGTTGTCGGGGAACATGTACGGCCCGACGTAGCCGGCCGCGTTCAGATCCTCGGGGAGCTCGTCGACGACCTCGTCGTCGCGCAGCTCCTCCCGGTCCTCGGTGTCGTCGGCGTCCTCGGCCTTCACGTCCTCGTCGTGGTCCACCACGGGTTCAGGCACCCGGCGACGGTAGCCGCCGCGTCACGGAGCGGGCGAAGTCGGGACCGTCGTCCCGGTGGTCGTGTCGGTGGCGGCGTCGGCGCCCTGGTCGGCCGGGGTGTCGGTGGTCGCGCCCGGGTCGTCCGAGGTGCTCGTGTCGTCGCCGCTCCCGGGTGCCGGCGGCGCGCCCGGCACCGACCGCGGGCCGTACACCTGCACGTAGGCGATGCCCCGGATGTACTTCTCGGCCACCAGCTCCCGGCCCTCGGTGTAGCGGGCGGTGAGCGTCGGCTGGCCCTGCCGCTCGGTCACGTAGACGACCACGTAGTCGGGCTCCTGGCCCGCCTCCGGCAGCCGGCCGCAGCGCTCCTGCGCCACCAGCGTCCAGTAGCCCGACACGGTGACGTCGTCGCAGCTCCCGCCGCCCATCTCGACCACGTCGGCCACCATGCTCCCGGCCGACTCCATGCCCTCGCCCCAGCCGACCCGCAGCACGTCCTCGGCCGTGCCCGAGCCGCCCAGCAGCGGGTTGAAGTACGCGATGCCCCACGGCGCCACCAGCAGCGCGTAGACCCCGGCCAGCGTGGCCGCGCCGATCCCGGCCCAGCGCAGCTGGTCGGCCCGCTCCCCGGCCGCGAAGCCCTCGACGGCGGCGGCCACCGCCACCCCGACGGCCACCGCCACCAGCAGGACCAGCGGCAGGCCGTAGCGGTCGAACTGGCGGGCCGAGATGCTCAGCCACGCCAGCGGCGGAGCCGCCATCAGCACGACGGCGATGCCGAAGCCCCGGGTGGCCGGCTGCAGCCACACCGCCACCAGCGCCACCACGCCGACGACCAGCAGCCACGGCGTCATCCGGAACGGCAGGGCGATCAGGTAGAAGGTCGGGCCCGGCGTGAGCACCGAGTCGCCCAGGAAGAACTGGCGGGTGCCGCCGGTGTCGCCGGCCAGCGCCGCCTTGGCGATCAGGCGCACCTGGCCCATCGGGTCGCCCCACAGGGCGGGGTTCGCCACCACGAACACCACGCCCGCGGCGACCCCGGCGAAGATCAGCACCCGGAACAGCGGCCGCCAGCCGCTCCCCACGCCCCGGCCGCCCAGGACGCGCACCAGCGCCCACAGGGCGAGCAGGCCCAGCGGCGGGATCAGCAGCAGCAGCGCCGAGGCGCGGGTGAGCACGGTGAGCACGAGCAGCCCACCGGCGAGCGCGCCGGTGCGGCCCCGGCCCGCCCACGACGTGATGTTGGGCACCCCGAGCGCCAGCGCCGCCGCCACCAGGGTCGCCACCGCCAGCAGCGCCATCAGCTCGTCGGGGCCGAGGATCGCCCCGTGGCCGACGAGGAACGGCTCGGTGGCGATCAGCACGCCCGCCACCCCGGCGGCGACCCGGCCGACCCACGCCACCAGCAGCAGCACCAGGCCGGCCAGCAGGACGCTGGTGGCCAGCGCCATCGTCACCTGGGCGACGTTGAGGCCGCTGCGGGTGTAGGTGAACCCGGAGGCGCCACCCAGCGACGCCGGATCGGTCTTGTCCCACAGGCCGAAGGCGGCGCCCGCCGACCACAGGCCACGGGCGATCGCCCCCACCCACATGGTGGGGATGCCGGGGAGCCCGTCGCCGTAGCCCTGCGACCCGGCGGACGTGCCCTTGAGGTCGAGCGACGACAGCGCGCCCCAGAAGCGCGACGACCGGTCCATCCAGCCGCGCTCGTCGGCGGTCTCGAAGCTCGCCAGCGCCGTGACGGCCCGGAGCACGAACGACAGCGCGGCGACGCCGAGCGTCAGCCACAGCGTGGCCCGGGAGCGGCGCTCGCCCTCGGGCTCGCTCGACCGGGACGGCATCTCGCGCCAGCGACCCTCACGCCCCTCACGCCGCCGGCGGGCGGCGCCGGGCTCGTCGTCCCACAGGTCCCGGCCCGCACCGGGGGGCCCGAAGCCGGGGCCGACCCCCGGCTGGGCACCTGGGCCACCGAGGCCGCCCTGACCGCCGAACGCGGGGTCCGGCGGGGGCTCGGCGACGCGGCGGGTGCGGGCGTCGGGCTGGGGGATCAGGCGGCGGCCGGGCGGGCGGCCGCCCCCGGGCGCGCCGGGTCGCCCCGGCGACGCGGGACGTCCCCCCGGTGCCGGCGGCGGTCCCGGCGGGACGGGTTGTCCCGGCGGCGGTCCCGGCGGTCCCGGTGGTCCGGCCGGCCCGGGTTGTCCGGGCGGTGGGCCCGGTCTGCGGGCCGGCCCGGGCGGCGGAGAACCGGGCACGGGCGGACGGGGCGGTGGCGGCTGGGGCCACTCCCACCCGTCGGACCCGGGCCGCATGCCGTCGGACACGTCGCCCTCAGCCCGCCGGCCAGGCGTCGCGCAGCTTCCGCCAGCTCACCGGCAGCGCCTCGGGGAGCACGCGGGTCTCGGCGACGGCGGTCATGAAGTTGGAGTCGGCGCTCCAGCGGGGCAGCACGTGGACGTGCAGGTGCGACGGCACCCCGGCCCCCGCGGCCGCCCCGAGGTTCATGCCCACGTTCACGCCCTGCGGCGCGTAGGCGGCCTTGACCGCCGCCACCGCCGCCTGCGTGGCCGACCACAGCTCGGCCGACTCGGCGGCGTCGAGGCCCTCCAGCTCGCCGACCTCGCGGTAGGGCATCACCAGCAGGTGACCGCTCGTGTAGGGGTAGGCGTTGAGGATCGAGAACACCGTCTCGCCCCGCCACACGATGTAGGTCTCCTCGTCGGGCAGGCCCGACTCGAGGATCCGGCGGAACACCGACCCGGTGCCGACCAGCTCCCCGTTCCCGGCGGCGGCCACGTACTCGGTCCGCCAGCCGGCCCACATGCGGTCGAGCGTCACGAGCGGCTCTCGACCTCTTCCCGCAGCCGCTCGACGAACGCGTCGACCGGCACCCCTCGCTCCACCTCGCCGCCGCGCGGGTTGTCGCCCACGGTGCCGGCGGCCACGTCGTCGTCGCCCACCACCAGGACGTGCGGGATCTTCTCCAGCTTGGCCCGGCGGATGCGGCCGCCCAGCGGCTCGTCGGCCTCGACGACGTCGGCCCGGAAGCCCTCCCGCTGCAGCCGGGCCACCAGCTCGTCGGCGTAGGCGTGGTGGTCGGACCGCACCGGCAGCACCCGCACCTGCACCGGCGACAGCCAGGTCGGGAAGGCGCCGGCGTAGTGCTCGGTGAGGACACCGAAGAACCGCTCGACCGACCCGAACAGCGCCCGGTGGATCACCCGCGGGCGGTGCTTCTGGTTGTCGGGCCCGATGAACTCGAGGTCGAACCGGTCGGGGAACTGGAAGTCGACCTGCAGGGTCGACATCTGCCAGCGCCGCTTCACCGCGTCGCGGATGTGGAGGTCGATCTTCGGGGCGTAGAAGGCCCCCTCGCCCTCGGCCACCACGTAGGGCAGGCCGTGGCTCTCGACCGCGGCCTTCAGCGCCGCCTCGGCCTCGTCCCAGTCGGCCGGGTCGCCCACGAACTTCTCGGGGCGGGTGGCCAGCTCGGCCTCGAACTCGGTGAAGCCGAAGTCGCGCAGCAGGTCGACGACGAACCCGAGCAGGTTCGACAGCTCGTCCTGGAGCTGGTCCGGGGTGCAGAAGATGTGCGAGTCGTCCTGGGTGAAGCCCCGGGCCCGCAGCAGGCCGTGCACCACGCCCGACTTCTCGTACCGGTACACCGTCCCGAACTCGAACAGCCGCAGCGGCAGCTCCCGGTACGACCGCAGCCGGTGCCGGTAGATGAGCATGTGGAACGGGCAGTTCATCGGCTTCGGGTAGTACCGGTCGCCGGTGTCGTCCTCCTGCCCCTCCTTGGCGTCCAGCTTCATCGGGGGGTACATCCCCTCCGAGTACCAGCCCAGGTGCCCGGAGATCTGGTACAGGTTCTCCTTGGCGATGTGGGGCGAGTAGACGAACTCGTAGCCCGCCGCCTCGTGGCGCCGCCGGGAGTAGTCCTCCATCAGCCGCCGGATCAGGCCGCCCTTCGGGTGGAACACCACCAGGCCGGGGCCGATCTCGTCGGGGAAGCTGAACAGGTCGAGCTCGGCGCCCAGCTTGCGGTGGTCGCGCTTGGCCGCCTCCTCCAGCTGGTGGAGGTGGTCCTCGAGCTGCTGCCTGGTCGCCCACGCGGTGCCGTAGATGCGCTGGAGCTGCGGGTTCCGCTCGTCGCCCCGCCAGTAGGCGCCGGCCACGCGCATGAGCTTGAAGTGGCCCAGGTGCTGGCCGGTGTCGGGCACGTGCGGGCCCCGGCACAGGTCGATGAACCCGTCGACGCCTTCGAACGGCGGCACCGGCTTGGGCTCGGGCGGCGGGTTCTCGTACACCCGCACCTGCCCCGCCGAGCTGGTGGCCGACATCGGGTCGGTCGACGCGTTGTCGATGATCTCCAGCTTGAACGGGTGCTGGCGGAACATCTTCCGGGCCGCGTCGGCGTCGATCTCGTCACGGACGAACGGCTGCCGCTCCTTGATCAGCTCCCGCATGCGCGCCTCGATCCGCTCGAGGTCGTCGGGGGTGAAGGTGGCCCCGTCGGGCAGCAGGAAGTCGTAGTAGAAGCCGTCCTCGACCGGGGGCCCGATGCCGAAGGTGGCGCCGGGGAACAGGTCGAGCACCGCCTGGGCGAGCACGTGGGCGGTGGAGTGGCGGATGGTGTAGAGCCCGCGCTCGGACTCGGCGGTGACGATGGCCACCCGGTCGCCGTCGTGCAGCTCGGTGGAGAGGTCGCGCTCCTCGTCGTTGATGACGGCGATGACGGCCGCCTTCGCCAGACCCCGACCGATCGCCGCCGCGAGACCACCCGCCGTCGTGCCGACGGGCAGCTGTCGCTGGGATCCGTCGGGCAGGGTGATGGTGATCTCGGCCATGAGGGCCGAGGTTACCGACCCACGCGACCCCCTCTGGAATGGTGAGGGGCCGGCGACCGCACGGGCGTGCCCGGCGAGCGAGAATCATGCCCGTGCGCAACGACTCCACGGCATCGGGGCCGGTGCCGGTGATCTTCGACACCGATCTCGGGACCGACGTCGACGACGCCGTGGCGCTGGCGTTCCTGGCGCTCGACCCGCGGGTCGACCTGCGGGGCGTCACGACCGTCAACGGGAACGTGCGGCGGCGGGCCGAGCTGGCGCAGGGCATCCTCGACCTGGCCGGGCGGGGCGACGTGCCGGTCGGCCTCGGCGCCGCCGACCCGCTGGGCGCCCCCTCCCCCACCATGCCGGTCGGGATCGTGGCCCGCGGCCCCCGGGGCGCGGTCGGCGCCGACGCCCCGACCGCCGAGGACGTGATCGTCGAGGTCCTCCGGGCCACCACCACGCCGGTCCACGTGTGCGGGGTCGGGGCGTTCACCAACGTCGCGTCCGTCCTCACCGCCCACCCCGAGCTGCACGAGGCCGTCGCCGGGGTCCACCTGATGGGCGGCTGCCTCGGCCCCTACCGGCTCGTGCCCGGCGGCCGCGAGCTGCCGGCGCTCGCCGACTACAACCTCAACGGCGACCCGCTGGCCGCCGCCGTGTGTCTGGCCCTGCCCCTGCCGCTGCGGCTGGTGCCCCAGGACGTCACCAACGAGCTGCTGCTCACCGGCGACGACCGGGCCGCCGTCGCCGCCGCCGGACCGCTGGGCGCGGCGCTGGAGGAGCAGATGGCGGGGTGGGTCGGGTTCCTGCGGACCCGCAGCGAGGACCCCGACCTCGCCCACGTCCGCCTCCACGACCCGCTGGCCGTGGTGGGCCTGGTCGCGCCCGAGGTCGAGACCCGGGCCACCCTGGGCCTGGCCCTCCGGCAGGCCGGCACCCCCGGCGAGGCCCGCCTGGTCGAGGATGCGCATGGCCGGCCCGCCACGGTCGTCCGCGGCGCCGACCACGCGGCGCTGTGCCGCGAGCTGGTCGCGGCGATCACCCGTCGGGCGGGCGGGGCCGGTCGGCAGGATCAGCCGCAGCCGATGGCGTAGATCCGCACCCGGCCGCCGTGGTCGGCCACCTCGGTGAACGTGAACTTCCCGCCGCGGGTGGCGGGCCGGCCGGCGATGAGTCGGGCGTCGAGGTCCCACACCAGGCGGTCGCGGTCGGGGTCCATGGCGCAGGGCTCGTCCTCGATCTCGGTGAGGTCGAGGAGGTCGCGGTCGGCCAGCAGGCTCACCGCCGGCGCCGACCACCACCCGTCGCCGTACCAGCGGAGGTCGTCGCCCGCCCGGACGTCGTCGGCCGCGCCCTCCTCGGCGGCCAGCCAGGCCCGCTCGCCGTCGACCAGGTCGGGGACGGTCCGGTCGAGCCGCCCCCAGCCGTAGGGCAGCACGATCGCCGCCACGGCCACCAGCCCGGCGACCGCGGCCGCCCGCAGGCCCCGGCCCGCCTCCGACCGGCGGGCCACCCCCACCAGGGCCGGCACCATCGCCAGGTACAGCACGTGCAGGGCGACCAGGCCCGGCAGCATCCGGCGGATCCACAGCTTCGCCTCGGGCAGCAGGCACAGCCACCACAGGACGTAGGTGCCGGCCAGGCCGGCCAGCATCAGCAGGACCACCAGGTGCGGGTTGGCCAGGGCCGGGCGCAGGCCCTCCCGGCGCCACCGCCGGCCGACCACCGCCGCCACCCACACCAGCGGGAGGAACAGCACCACCGCCACCAGCGGCGCCGGGTAGTCGACCTGGCGGGCCAGCTCGTCGAGGTGGTCGAGGAACGTCGAGACGAGGTTGCCGCCCTCCTCGAGGCCCGACTGGTCCGAGGTGGCGCGCCGCTCGACATCCCACCACTCCCGGTACCCGTCGACCGAACCGAGGCTCAGCAGCCGGTGCAGCTCCCGGATCCCCGGCGCCACCAGCACGCCCGACGTGGCCAGCGCCACCCGGAGCCGTCGCCGGTCGCCGGTGGGCGTGGCCAGCAGCACCGGCACCAGGCCCGCCG
>DATCLV010000454.1:0-1929 GCA_036563745.1 Acidimicrobiales bacterium
GACGTCTACGACTTCGCCCCCTCCTACCAGGGCGGCGGCACGCCGGCCGTCACCGCCGACGCGATCGACGACATGGTCCGCCTCGGCGTCCGCACCGTGTACCTGCAGGCCGCCCAGGTGGACGAGCGGTCGCCCGACCCCGTGGTCGACCCCGGGGCGGTGGCCCGGTTCCTCGTGCGGGCCCAGCGGGCCGGGCTGCGGGTGGTCGCCTGGTACCTGCCGCGCCTGGCGGACATCGACCGTGACCTCGCCCACCTCGACGCCATCGCCGACTTCGAGGTGCTCGGCCACCGCTTCGACGGCGTGGCCGTCGACATCGAGTGGACCAGCGGCGTGCCCGACCACGCCGCCCGCTCCGCCAAGCTCGTCGAGCTCTCCGAGCGGCTCCGGGAGCAGAGCGGCGACGACGTGCTCGGGGCCATCGTCCTGCCGCCGGTGCAGATAGAGGTGGTGAACCCGGCGTACTGGCCCGACTTCCCGTGGAAGGAGCTGGCCCCCTCCTACGACGTGTGGCTGCCCATGGGCTACTGGACCGAGCGCACCGCCGAGTCGGGCTACCAGGACGGCCGGGTGTACACCGACGAGAACGTGCGGCGCATCCGGGCCAACCTCGGCGACGAGGACGCGCCCGTCCACGCCATCGGCGGCATCGGCGACAAGCTCACGCCCGCGCAGGCCACCGGGTTCGTCGAGGCGCTCACCGACACCGAGGCCATCGGCGGCTCGATCTACGACTGGGCCACGCTCTCGACCGCCATGCGGGAGCACCTGGCGGGCATGGCCGAGGCCGGCGGCGACTAGGCGTCCGGCCCGGTGCCACGTCGCCGGCGGGCGCGGCGTGCCGACGGGGGCGCAGGGGGCGAAGGTGAGGAGCGCGGTCACGGCTGCACCCCCTCGGCGGGGAGCGGGTGGCCGGCGAGGGCGAACGAGGTGACCACCCGGGCGAGCGCGTCGGGCCGGAGCACCTGCCGGGCGGCGGCCGTGAGCACCGCCAGGTCGACCAGCTCGGAGAGGACCCAGCGGGCGTACATGCCGTCGTCCATCCACCGGGCGAGCGGCCGTTCGAGCGGCGGGCGACCGGTGTCGACGACGTCGGGATCGTGCCGGAGCCGGTGCCACGGCCACCGTGCCGCCATCTCGTGGGTGGACGCCACCACCTCCTCGGGGTGGGGCAGGGTGCCGATCCCGTCGGCCGGGTGGAGGCGGGCCGTGGCGTCCCACGACAGCGGCGGCCGCGGCAGGCGCGCCCGTCCCGGCGACCCGGCGGCCTCGGCCGCGTCGACCACCCGGTCGAGCCACAGGTGCAGCCACAGACCGACCGTGCTGTCGGGCGGCGGGGCCGTCGGGAGCCCGAGGGCACGGCGGCACGAGTCGCCCACGAGGCCCTCGGGCAGGCCGGGGAGGCGACGCTCCCGGCTGCCGTCGCGGAGCACCCCGTGGCCCTGCCCCGACCGGTCGATCAGCAGGGTGATCGTGACCGGCACCGAGGCCTGGGCGTTTGCGGCCAGCGCCACGCCGGTGCCGGGCGGCCCGCCGTCGGCCGGATCGGCCGGATCGGCCGGATCGGCCGGGTCGGGCACCTCGTAGCCCCGGCCCTTGGCGTGGAGGCCGATGCCCCGCCACGCGTCGGGCGCGGTGAACCCGAGCAGCACGTCGAGCGGGTGGTGGCCGTGGAGGTGGGTGCCCTCGACCCGGGCCGGGTGGCCGGTGACCCGGAGCAGGGCGTTGCCGGGCCGGGGGTCGAGGTGGGCGCGGGCGGCGTCGACCATGCGGTCGAGCGGCAGGGGAGCGGGCGCGTGGGCGCGGGGGATCGAGCGGGACAGGGCCATGCGGCCTCCTCGGGACGCGTTCGGGCGGAGCCATCACTGGTGATCCGGCCGGAACGCTGCCGAGAGGGGGATCACGAACCCTGTGCGTGCACCCTACGAC
>DATCLV010000669.1:0-2830 GCA_036563745.1 Acidimicrobiales bacterium
GAGGAGGCCCCGCCAGCGCAGGTAGGTGCCGTAGGCGACGGGGGCGGTGGCGGGCTCGGCGGGAGCGGCGCTGTCGCTGGTCCCGGCGGCGACCGCCGACGGCTGGTGGCGGTCGGTGGTGCGGAGGACGACGACGTCGGCCCCGTCGGCCAGCACGACCAGCGCCACGGTGCGGCCGGGCCCGGTGGTGTCGAGCAGGTGGCCGAGGGCGAGGCCGGGGGCGGCGGCGCCGGCGAACCCGGTGCCGGCCGGGAGGCCCACGACCTCGGCGGTCAGCCCCTTGCCGAACCGGGCGACGGCCCGGGCGTGGGACCCGACGACCGCGACCCGGTCGATCTCGTCGGCGGCGAGACCGGTGGCCTTGAGGGCCTCGTCCCAGGCGGCCCGGCCGGCCGCGACGTACTGGCCCTCGCCGAACCGCTCCTCCCACAGCTTGGAGGCGGGGGCGCCGGGGGTCCGCCAGCGGTCGAGGAACTCGGCGGTCGCGCTCCCCCACCCGAGGACCTCGGCGATCGGGTCGTCGCCGACGACGAACGCCGCGGCGCCGTCGCCGCCGGCCGCCTCGTCGGGCGAGCCGGGCAGCCCGGTGCGGAGGTCGGACATGACCACGAGCGCTCGGCCCGCGCCCTCGGGGAGCGCCGCCCGGAGCGCGCCCACGGCGGAGCGGACCGAGCCGTTGGCGTCGAACGCCGGGGCCGCGGGGTCGAGCCGGAGGGCGGCGTGGACGGCGGTGGCGTTGGTCTTGTCGAGGTAGGCGGGGGTGGTGGTGGCGAACCACAGCGCCTCGACGCCGGCCAGGTCGCAGCGCCGGGCGGCGGCGACGGCCATGGTGGTGGTGTCCTCGTCGTAGGAGGCCACCGGCCGGGTGCCCTTCCCGCCCCCGCCGCCCGCGACGGCGGCGACCTCGGCGAGGTCGAGCCGGCGGTACGGCAGGTAGGCGGCGTGGTCGACGATCCCTCTCCCTGGCACGCGAGCCCCCTCCGTCCAATCTGACGGACCGTCAGGTTAGCCGGTGGGTGGCGCGGGGCCCTCGGCGGCGGGTGGGGTCGGGGCGTCGGTCAGGTCGTAGAGGCGGTAGGCGGCGTCGATGACGGGTTGGGCCACGTTGCGGACGCGGATGCCGCCGGGGGTGAGGCCGCGCTCGGTGCCGAGGTGGGCGTGGCCGTGGAGGACCAGGTCGGCGCCGGCGCGGTCGACCGCCTCGCCGAACAGGTAGCTGCCGAGCGCCGGGTAGATCTCCGGGTGCTCGCCCCGGAGCGTCTCCCGGATCGGCGAGTAGTGCAGCAGCGCCACCCGGTGGTCGGCCCCGGCGATCTCCCGCAGGGCGCCCTCCAGCCGGTCGGCCAGGGTCCAGGCGTGCCGGGCGAACGCCTTCATCTCCCGCTCGCCGAACTCGCTGATCGTGGCGCCCGCGAACCCGCCGCCGAAGCCCTTCGTGCCGGCGACCCCGAGGGTGGTGCCGTCGAGGTCGAGCACGGTCGACGTGCCCTCCAGCACCGTGACCCCGACGTCGACCAGGATCGCCGCCAGCTCGTCGGGGCGGTCGGCGTGGTGGTCGTGGTTGCCGAGCACCGCCACCACCGGGACCGGCACCCGCTCCAGCGCCGTCGCCAGCAGCTTCGCCTCGCCGGGCTCGCCGCAGCGGGTGAGGTCGCCGGTCAGCAGCAGCGCCCGGGCCCGCTCCCCGATGCCCTCCCACGCCGCGGCCAGGGCGTCGGCGCCCTCGGTGCCCACGTGGACGTCGCCGACCGCGGCGATGCAGGTCACAGCTGCTCCACCCGGCGGGGCGGCTCGCTGGACGGCACGTCGACGTCGTTGACGACCTCCAGGTCGGGCGCCAGCCGCTCGACGAGGGCCCCGATGGCGTCGCGCTGGGCCGCGGTCGACGCCGAGCCGGTCAGCACCACCGTGGTGCCGGTCACCTGCACGGCGATGCCCAGCTCGTGCACCTCCGACCGGGTGGCGATGGCGTCGTGCAGCCGCTCGGCCCGGTACTCCGGGTGCTCGGGGGCCTCGGGGTCGGGCGGCCCTGGCGCGGGCGTCGGCGGCTCGGCGGCGGTCATCGGAGGTGGGCTTCCCGCTGTCGCCCGGTCGAACCCGGTTCCCGGGCGATCCCCCGCGTTTCGACCCCGGGAGACCGGGGAACCCACGACCGTGAGCGTCCATTCGCACCGCGTCGCCCCGACGGGCCACTACGCGCCCGGGGAGGAGCCGACGGCCGAGGCGTTCGAGAAGGCCCTGCACGAGGTCGCCCGGGCGCTGGAGGGCACCGGCCTGCAGTACCTGCTGATGGGCGGGGTCGGCACCCGGACGATCGCCCGCCCCCGGGTGACCGACGACATCGACCTGTTCGTGACCCCGGAGGACGCACCCCGGGTGCTCGACGAGCTGGCGGCGGCCGGGTTCGACACCGAGATCGCCGAGCCGAGCTGGCTGTACAAGGCCCACCGCCACGGGGTGCTGGTCGACGTGATCTTCCGCTCGTCGGGCGACGTCTACCTCGACGACCAGATGCTGGCGCGGGCGGTGCACCTGGAGGTGAAGGGGGCGCGGTTCCCGGTGATCAGCCCCGAGGACCTGCTGGTCATCAAGGCGGTCGCGTCCAGCGAGGTGGGGCCGCACCACTGGTACGACGCCCTGGCGATCATCGCCCGCGGCGACCTCGACTGGGACTACCTGGTCACCCGGGCCCGCCGCGCCGGTCCCCGCCGGGTGTTGAGCCTCCTGCTGTACGCCGAGTCGAACGACGTGGCCATCCCGATCGACCCGGTCCGTCAGCTCCTCGCCGACCTCTACCCCGGCCTCACCACCCCCTGATCCCGCCTGGCGC
>DATCLV010000679.1:0-2538 GCA_036563745.1 Acidimicrobiales bacterium
CCACTGGGCCGACTGGTGCTTCGTGCTCGCGAGGACCGCCGACCCCGACCCCGCCAGGAAGCACCGCGGCATCTCCTACCTCCTGGTGCCGATGCGGCAGCCGGGCGTCGAGATCCGCCCGATCGTGCAGCTGACCGGCGACAGCGAGTTCAACGAGGTCTTCTTCGACGGCGCCCGCACCGCGGCCGACAACGTGGTCGGCGAGGTCGGCGACGGGTGGCGGGTCGCGATGGGGACGCTGACGTTCGAGCGGGGCGCGCTGACGCTGGGCCAGCAGCTCAACTTCCGCTCGGAGCTCGACGAGATCGTCCGGCGCTTCCGGGGCGACGACCCCGTGCTCCGCCAGCGGCTGGTGCAGGCCCACATCGGGCTGGAGATCATGCGGCTCAACGCCCTCCGGGCCACGCCGCAGACCGACGCGATCAACAAGCTCTACTGGGCCACCCTGCACCGGTCGATCGGCGAGCTGGCCATGGACGTCCTCGGGCCCGCCGCCGTGGCCGCCGAGCCCGGCGCCGACGACCGGCTCCAGCGGCTGTTCCTGTTCAGCCGGGCCGACACGATCTACGGCGGCTCGAACCAGATCCAGCGCAACATCATCGGGGAGCGGGTCCTCGGCCTGCCGAAGGAACCCCGGTGAGGCGCAGCGCCACCGAGGCCGACAAGGAGGCTGCGTGACCGACAAGCCGACCGAGCCACCGGGCCGCGACCTGCTGGCGGGGAAGGTCGCCGTGATCACCGCGGCGGCCGGCACCGGCATCGGGTTCGCCACCGCCCGCCGGTTCGTCCTGGAGGGCGCCACGGTGGTGATCAGCGACGCCCACGAGCGCCGCCTCGGCGAGGCCGCCGAGCAGCTGGGCGAGCTCGCCGAGCCGTCCGGTGCGCAGCCGGTGGCGATCCCCTGTGACGTGACCGCGGAGGACCAGGTGCAGGCGCTGTTCGCCGGCGCCGTCGAGGCCCACGGGCGAGTCGACATCGTGGTGAACAACGCCGGGCTCGGCGGCACCGCCCGGCTCGTCGACATGACCGACGAGCAGTGGTCCCGTGTGCTCGACGTGACGCTCAACGGCACGTTCCGCTGCACCCGGGCCGCCCTGCGGCAGTTCGGCGAGCAGGGCACCGGGGGCGTGATCGTCAACAACGCCTCGGTGCTCGGCTGGCGGGCCCAGGAGGGCCAGGCCCACTACGCGGCGGCCAAGGCGGGCGTGATGGCGCTCACCCGCTGCGCGGCGATCGAGGCGGCGGACGCCGGGGTGCGGGTCAACGCCGTGGCGCCCAGCCTCGCCATGCACCCGTTCCTCGCCAAGGTCACCAGCGACGAGCTGCTCGAGGAGCTGGCGAGCCGGGAGGCGTTCGGCCGGCCCGCCGAGGTGTGGGAGATCGCCACGGTGATCGCGTTCCTGGCCAGCGACTACTCGACGTACATGACCGGCGAGGTCGTGAGCGTCAGCTCCCAGCACCCATGAGGCTCACCGACGTCCCCGGGGCCGTGGGGGAGCGGTGGGGCCCGACCGACTGGGTGACGGTGACCCCGGCGCAGGTCGCCGACTACCGGGCCGCCACCGGTGACCCGGGCCCGCCCGGCGCCGACGATGCCGACGGCGCCGACGGCGCCGACACCGTGCCGCCGCTCATGGTGCTGGCCCTCACCAACCTGTTCCTGCCGCAGCTGTTCACGGTCGACGACGCGTCGATGGGCGTGAACTACGGGACCGGGCCGGCGCGGTTCCCGGCGGTCGCCCCGCCGGGGCGGCTGCGGGCCACGGCCGAGCTGGTCGCCTGCGACGAGATCAAGGGCGGCCTGCAGACCACGATCCGGATCACCGTCGAGGCCGAGGGCGTCGACGACCCGGTCTGCGTGGTCGACTCGCTGAGCCGCTTCTTCGCCTGACGCCCGGACGCGCACCTGCCCCCGGTCCGGGAGCCTGAGGACCCGGTCCGGGGGCAGGTGCGTGGGACGATCGCCCGAGAGCGGTTCGACCTCAGGTGGTGGCGGGCGCCACCTCGGGGGCGTCGGCCTCGTCGCCGGACTCGGCCTCGCCGTCGCCGTCGGCGGCCGCGTCACCGCTGCCGGCCGCCTCGGCGCCGTTCGTCGAGACCTCGGCGGCCGCGCCCCGGAGCCGCTTCACCAGCACGTACATCGAGCCGGCGGCCAGGCAGTAGGCGGCGATGCCGGCGACGAACGTCCAGATGATCCCGAAGAACAGGGCGATCACGGTGGCGAACACCGAGGCGACCACCGACATGGCGCCGTTGATGCCCCACAGGAACGCGGTCGGGGAGTCCTCGTCGGTCGAGGCCATCTTCATGCCGATCGAGAACGGCATGCCCATGAAGAACGCCATCGGGGCGAGGATCCCCACCGCGACGGCGATGCGGATCTCGGTGACCCGGGCGGCGAACTCCTCGATGAGGGTCGGGGTCACCAGGCCGAAGACCAGCGCCACGCCCAGCAGCACCAGGAGCGGCACCAGCAGCGACGTCGGCTTGTCGATCTTCACGATCCGGTCGACCACCATCGAGCCCAGGCCGCTGAAG
>DATCLV010000680.1:0-1646 GCA_036563745.1 Acidimicrobiales bacterium
GGAATGGCGGGACCAGGGCGAGATCGTGCGGCTCGGCGGCCACGACGTGTTCGTGGTCGACCAGGGCGCCGGCGGGCCCACGCTGGTGCTGCTGCACGGGTTCCCCGGGTCGTCGTTCGACTGGCGCCACGTGATGGCCGCGCTCGCCCCCCGCTGGCGGCTGCTGACCTGCGACTTCCTCGGCTTCGGGCTCTCCGCCAAGCCCGACCGGCGCTACTCGCTGTTCGAGCAGGCCGACCTGGTGGAGGAGCTGCTGGCCGCCCGGGGCGTCGAGCGGGCGGCGCTGCTCGCCCACGACATGGGCGACACGGTGGCCGCCGAGCTGCTGGCCCGGGCCAACGCCGGGGAGGGCGCGGTCGAGTGGACCGCCTGCATGCTGACCAACGGGTCGATCTTCATCGACATGGCCCAGCTGACCGACGGCCAGAAGCTCCTGCTGTCGCTGCCCGACGAGCGGCGGACCGAGTCACTGGGCCCCGAGGCGATGGCGGCCGGGCTGGCGGCGTCGTTCCCGCCCGAGCGGCCGGCGCCCGACGAGCTGGCGGCGATGGTGGCGCTGATCCTCCACGACGGCGGCGACCTGCTGCTGTCGCGGACGATCCGCTACATCGAGGAGCGCCGGGCCCACCAGCCCCGGTTCACCGCCGGGCTCGTCGACTACCCCGGCCCCCTGGTGCTGGCGTGGGGCGACCTCGATCCGATCGCCGTGCCCGCCATGCCCGACCGGCTGGCGGAGCTGCGCGCCGCGGCGGGCAACGACGTGGAGCTGGTGCACTGGCCCGACATCGGGCACTGGCCCTCGGTCGAGGACCCGGAGCTGGTGGCGGGCCTGGTCGCCGACCGCCTGGCGGTCAGCTGACCCTCGCTGCCGCCGCGCTCCTAGAGGTTTGCGCTCCTGCGGGGTCGCGGCGCGACTGCGGGGTCGCACCGCTGCGCCCCGACCCCTCAGGCCGGAGGATCGATCGTGAACTTGGCGGCGTCGGCGGCGGCGATGGCGCGCACCCGGTCGACGACCGGCTGGCGCAGCGACTGCTTGGTCTGCGAGTAGGCGCTGCTCGGCAGCGCGCCCAGGCGCCGGGCCTCGGCGATCGCCGCGGTCTCCAGCTCGTCGGCAGGCACCACCTTGTCGAGCCAGCCGACCTCGACCGCGCCCGCCGGGTCGTAGATCTCGGCCAGCAGCGTGGCCGACAGGAACGCCTTGCGGTCGAGCCGCTCGCGGGCCAGCTCGATCGCGAAGGCCGGCAGCGACATGCCGATCTGCGTCTCGTTGAGGCCGATCTTGGCGGGGCCGTCGGCGCCGATCCGCACGTCGCACGACGCCAGCAGCAGCACACCGCCGGCCAGGGCGTGGCCCCGGGCGCCGGCCACCACCGGCTGGGGGTGCGTGAAGATCCGCATCATCAGCTCGCCGCCCGTGCCCACCAGCTTGAGCGCGGCGTCGATGCCCTGGTTCATCACCGACAGGTCGAAGCCGGCGGAGAACGCCCGCTGCCCGCCGATCAGCGCCACCGCCGAGGCGTCCTCGGCCGCCTGGTCGAAGGCGTCGTTGAGGGCTGCGATCGCGTCGAAGGAGAGGACGTTCACCTTGCCGTCGTCGAACCGGACGACCGCGACCCCGTCCTCGACCGTGGTGGTCACCACTGCAC
>DATCLV010000457.1:0-4396 GCA_036563745.1 Acidimicrobiales bacterium
GTGTCGTCGTCGCCGGGTACGGCAGCGGTCCCGGGGCCCTGGCGCTGGCCGAGGCGCGGGGCTGGCCGGTGGTGGCCGACCCCCGGTCGGGGGCCTGGCGGCCCCACCCGAACGTGGTGCCCCACCTCGACGCGATCCTCCGGTCCGAGGCGGCCCGGGCCGCGCTCCGGCCCGAGGTGGTCGTCCGCTTCGGCGATCCCCTGGCGTCCCGGGTGGTCAACGAGTGGCTGGCCACCGCCGGCGACACCGTGGTGTTCGCCCCGACCTGGTCGGACCCCGAGGCCGCGGCCTCGACCGTGCACCTGGTCGACGACCCCGACGCCGCCGCCGGGGCGCTCGCCGAGGTCGTCGACCCGGCGACCGGTGCCGACGGCTGGCTGCCGGCGTGGACGGGTGCGGCCGCCGCGGCGGCGGAGGTCGTGGCCGCCGGGGTCGATCCCGCCACCGAGCCGGGCATCGCCCGGGGCCTCGTCGCCGGGCTGCCGGACGGGAGCGACCTGGTGGTGTCGTCGTCGATGCCGGTCCGCGACGTCGAGCGGTACGCCGCGCCCCGCGACGGGCTGCGGGTCCTGGCCAACCGCGGCGCCAACGGGATCGACGGGGTGGTGTCGACCGCCGTCGGCGTGGCGCTCGGCGGGCGGCCGACGGCGCTGCTGATCGGCGACCTCGCCTTCCTCCACGACAGCAACGGGCTCCTCGGCGCCGCCGGCCGCGGCGTCGACCTGGTGCTCGTCGTGGTCGACAACGACGGCGGCGGCATCTTCTCGTTCCTGCCCCAGGCCGCGCGGCTGCCCGGCGACCGGTTCGAGGCCCTGTTCGGCACGCCCCACGGGCTCGACCTGGTGGCGCTGGCCGCCGCCTACGGCGTGGAGGCCCGGCCCGCCGAGGGCGACGTGGGCGCCCAGGCCGCCGGGGCGCTGGCCAAGGGCGGGGTCCACGTGCTGGTGGCCCGCACCGACCGGGCCGCCAACGTCGAGGCCCACCGCCGCCTCGACGACGCCGTCGCCGCCGCGGTCACCGACGCCCTGGGCGGCTCGCGACCTTCCGAACCTGCCCCCGAACCGGGGTCCGGGCTCCCCGTTTCGGGGGCAGGTTCGGCGGGAGCTACGGGCGGACCAGCGCGGTGAGCAGGGCCTGCAGCTTCACCCGGGTCTCGGCCAGCTCGGTCTCCGGGTCGCTGTCGGCCACGATCCCGTTGCCGGCGATCACCCGGACCGCGTCGCCGTCGAGCTCGGCGGCCCGCACCGCCACCGCCCACGTGCCGTTGCCCCTGCCGTCGGTCCAGCCGGCGGTCCCGGCGTAGAGGCCCCGGTCGAAGCCCTCGTTGGCGCCGATCCACGCCACCGCGGCGTCCCGCGGGGAGCCCGACACGGCCGGGGTCGGGTGCAGCGCCGCCACCAGCTCCAGCACCGACGGCGGCGGCTGCGACAGGCGGCCCTCCACCAGCGTCGCCAGGTGCTGCACGTTGGCCACCGGCACCACCGACGGCTCCGCCTCGTAGTCGAGGTAGGAGCACCAGGGCAGCAGGGTGTCGTGGACCATGTCGATCGTGATCTGGTGCTCGGCCCGGTCCTTGGTCGACGCCAGCAGCGACGCCGCCAGCCGCTGGTCGGTGGTGGGGTCGCCGCCCCGGGGCGCGGTGCCGGCCATCGGGTGCGAGCGCACCATCTCGCCGGACCGGGACACCAGCAGCTCGGGGCTGGCGCACACCAGCCGGCCCACCGCCACGATGTGGCAGCCGGGGAACGTGGTGCGCAGACGGTCGAGCAGCGCCACCCGGTCGAAGGGCCGGTCGCCCTGCACGTGCACCTCGCGGGCCAGCACCACCTTGCGGAGGTCGTCGGGCCCGCTCGCCCCGGCCAGCACCTTGGTGGCCCGCTCGACCAGCTCGCACCAGTCGTCGGGTTCGACGATCGACTGCACCGTGATCGTCCGGGGCGGGGGCAGCGGCTCGACCGGCGGCACCGCGGCCAGCAGCTCCCCGGGCGAGGCGTGGTGGCGGGGGTCGTCGGCGGGGCCGACGGTGGTGAGCCAGCGGGTGCCGTCGTCGCCCCGGCCCACCACCAGGGCGGGGACCACCAGCTGCGCCCCGGCGCCCGGCACGAACGGCAGCGCCCCGAACGCGACGGCGCCGGTGCCGGGCCGGTCGACCTCGTCCTCGAGCACGGTGACGTCGGCCAGCCCGGCGGCTACGCCGGGGGCCGCGGCCCGGGGGTCGCCCGCCGGCCAGTCCAGCGACCCGGCGATGCCCCGGCCGGCGAGGCCGACCCGGCCCCGTTCGAACAGGACGCCGTCGTCGCCGGCGAAGGCGAGCAGGTCGACGTCGTGGTCGAGTCGTTGGGTGCGAGCTGCCAGGGTCATGCCGATCCTCCGACCTCGCCGGCCACGGCCGTGCGCTCGGCGAGCGCGGGTTCCGCGGGGGTGCCCGAGCGGGTGGCGGTGATCAGCTGGGCGATGCCGGTGGACAGCAGGCGGCGGTCGACGGCGGTGAAGCCGGCCTCGGCCAGCATCCCCAGCATCCGCCCGGGCTCGGGCAGGTAGGCGACCGAGCGGGGCAGGTACCGGTAGGCGGCCGGGTCGGACAGCAGGCCGCCGATGATCGGCACGACCTTCCCGAAGTACACGCCGTGGCCCCAGCGCAGCAGCCGGTTGGGCGGCTCGGCCACCTCCAGCAGGCCGATGCGGCCGCCGGGCCGGACCACCCGGGCCAGCTCGGTGAAGAACGGGTCGAGCGCCCGCAGGTTGCGGAGGGCGAAGCCGCAGGTGACGCCGTCGACCGAGCTGTCGGGCACCGGCAGCGACAGGGCGTCGGCCTGGGCCAGCGGGGCGTCGGTGCGGGCGGCCGCCAGCATCCCGAACGACAGGTCCATGCCGATCGGCCGTAGCCCGCCGGCCTGCAGCTCCCGGCACAGGTCGCCGGTGCCGCACGCCAGGTCGAGCACCCGCGACCCCGCGGGCAGGGCCAGCGCCCGCACCGTCCGGCGCCGCCAGCCGACGTCCATGCGGAACGTCATCAGCCGGTTCACGACGTCGTAGCGGGGGGCGATCGCGTCGAACATGGCCTGCACCTTCCGCACCTTCTCGGTGCCTTCGGGCAGGTCGTCGGCCAGGTCGGGGCGCGCCATCGATCGCATCGTACGGGCGCCGCCCGCCGGCGCCGCCACCGGGGCGGGGGTCGGTGCCTCGCTCGTCACCGGCGCGGCGTAGTCTGGCCGCACCGTGAACCGAGCCCACTTCCGTCTCCTCGGTGTCCCCATCCGGGTGGAACCGCTGTTCCTGGTGATCGCCGCGCTGATGGGGTACGAGCTGCGCCCGCTCTGGGTGGTGTTCGCCTGGATCGGCATCGTGTTCGTCAACGTGCTGGTCCACGAGATGGGCCACGCGCTCATGTTCCGCCTGGCCGGGCAGCGCTCGGCGGTGGTGCTCCACGCCTTCGGCGGGTTCACCATCCCCACCGGTGGCGGCCGCCGCCAGATGGGCAAGGGCATGTCGATCGCGGTCAGCCTGGCCGGGGTCGCCGCCCAGCTGCTGCTGATCTACCTGCCGGCCCGGCTGCTCAAGGACGGTTCGTTCGGGCAGGACCAGCTGCTCACGCTGATCATCAACGGCGGCGAGGGCTTCAACTGGTACCCGATCCTCTACTACGCGCAGTTCGTGGCGCTGTGGTGGTCGGTGCTCAACCTCCTGCCGATCCGGCCCTTCGACGGCGGCCACGTGGCCGAGGAGCTGCTCGGCTTCGAGAACGCCTGCCGGCTGTCGATCGGCGTCGCCGCGGTGGCGGCGCTGGTGGCGGCCATCGAGTGGTCGTTCTTCACCGGCATCTTCCTGGCGCTGTTCGCCTTCCTCAACTACCGGGAGCTGCAGGAGGGGCGCAGCACCGGAGCGTTCGACGTCGACGCCCCCGAGGGCCAGCGCGCCGGCCGGGGTGCCGGGCGCGGTGGCGGTGGGGGCGGCGGCCGGGGCCGCAGGAAGGCCCGGTCCGGCCACCTGCAGGCGGTGCCGCCCATCCCCGACACGCCGGGCGGCCTGTCGCTGGCCCGCGACCCGGCCGAGATCGAGAGCCAGGCCTGGAACGCCCTGCGCGACGGCGACGGCGCCAAGGCGGCCGCCCTGCTCAAGCAGGCGATCGGCGCCCGGCCCAACCCGTTCCTGGCCGCCAGCGTGGCGCTGAGCCAGGGCCAGGAGGGCCTGGCGACCGACATGTACGAGGCCGCCTACCTGGCCGAGCCCGACGGCCCGCCCAACCTGGTGCCGGCGACGATGCTGGCCAAGGCGGGGCTGGCCGGGCCGCTGGTGTCGATCCTGGTGGAGAAGGGCCCGGTGGGCGTGGAGGCCGCCGGCAGCCTCCAGACGCACCTGCACTACGCCGAGTGCTTCGAGACCGCGGCCGAGGTGG
>DATCLV010000693.1:0-3232 GCA_036563745.1 Acidimicrobiales bacterium
GGCCGAGGCGGTGGCCGACACCGGGCTCGTCGTGCCGCCCCGGGCGCCCGAGCGGTTCGGGCACGCCGTGCTGGAGCTGCTCGACGACACGCCCCGCCGCCAGGAGCTGGGCGTGCGGGCCCGCGACCGGGTGCTGGAGCACTTCACGCTCGACGGCTGCCTCGACGCCTACCGCCGGCTCTACGCCGAGCTCCGGTCGGGCCCGCCGGCGCCCCGGGTGCGGCTGCCGGCGAGCGCGGCGGGTCGCTCGGATGCCGGGCGCCCGGGCCGACCGGTCGGCGCCGGCGGCGTGGCGGGCCTGGTCGGGCGGGCGGAGCGCGAGGAGCTGACCGCCGCCCTCGGCGGGCCGGAGGCGCTGGTGCAGGCGGTCGACGCCGACGACGTGGCCGCCACGCTGGAGTCGGTGGGGGTGACCGACGAGGTCGCCGCCGAGCGCTTCGGCGCCCGCGACGTGTTCGACCTGGCCGAGCGGATGTGGACCTACGCCACGATGGTCCGCCGCTCCGGCCGCATCTTCCACGGCGAGGACGCGGCGCCCCGTCCCGGCGCCGGGGCCGCCGCGGCCGCGACCGCCGGGGACGGGGGCGCCGGGTCGTCGGGATCCGACGCCGAGTCGCCCGACCCGCCGTCGCCCACGGCCGGGGCCTGGGGCCGGGGCGCCGCCGCGGTCCTCCCGGCCGTCGTCGTGGCGGCCGCCGCCCAGGGCGGGGCCGACCAGCCGGCGCTGGTGGCGGCCAGCGTCGCCGGCTGGGGTCTGGCCCAGGCCGGCGGCGTCCTGGCCTACACCGCCCACCACCGCGCGCCGAAGGGCGCGGGCCTGGTGGCGCTGCGCCGCGGCGTGGCCGGTGCCGTGGCGGCCACGGTCCTGCTGGCGGCGGGCGTGGCCGGGCTGCGGGGCGGGCCGTCGGGCGTCGCCTTCGCCCTGCCGCTGCTGCACCTGGTGGGCGCCACCACGATGGTGCTGGCCGGCCGGGTCCGCACGCTGCTGGCGCTGATCACGCCGGTCGCGGCGCTGTCCGCCTCGGTCGTCGTCGCTCCCGACCCCGACCGGGCGGCCCTGGTCGGTCCCGCCGCGGTCGCCACCGTCGCCGCCACGCTGGCCGTGGTCGCTCGGCTCGTCCGCCGTCGCGGCGGGAAGCCGGCGGGCGCGGTGCTGGAGCGCGCCGACTGGTTCGGCGCGGTGCCCCTGGCGGTGGCGGGCTGGTTGACGGCGGCGTTCGCCCTCCTGGCGGTGGGCGCGGTCGGGCACCTGCCCGGGTTCGAGGACGTGGGCAGCCGCCACTGGCTGCTGGTCGCCACCCCGCTGTGGGCGATGGTGGCGGCGGGGGAGTGGCTGCTGCTGTCGGTGCGCGGGTCGTTGCGGTCGGGCCTGGAGGCGGCCGACGGGCTCGGCGCGTTCCGCTCGCTGGGCGACCGGCTCGTCGGCGAGTGGCTGGCGCTGGGCCTCGCCGGTCTGGGCGTGGCCGTCGCCGCCGGCACCGCCGGGGCGATGGCGACGTCGACGCTGCCGTGGCGCACGGCCGCCGGCGCCGCCGCCGTCTTCGCGGCCGTGGCCGCCGCGCTGTTCGCCGCCATGGTCCTCACCGCCGCCGGCCGGATCGGCCGGGTGGTGGTGGCGCTGGTGGCCGCCGTGGGCGCCCTGGCCTGGGTGACCGCCGGGTCGCACAACCCGCTCGACCTCGGCGACCACACGGTGTCGCTGGTGATCGCCGGCCTCGTCGCCTTCGGGCTGGGTCGGCAGGCCCGGTTCGTCCTGCTCGACCCGGCGTCGCACCGGTGACGTCCCCCGTCCGCCTTTCGGTGCGTCCTCCCGGGTCCTTCCCGTCCCAAGTCCCTCTGTCCCTCTCACCCCCTGAGGAGCAAGCAATGTTGCAGGCAGTCACCGGTGCCGACGGGTTCATCGGCTCGCACCTGGTCGAGGCGCTGGTGCGCCGCGGCCGCCGGGTGCGGGCGCTGGCGCAGTACAACTCGCAGGGCTCGTGGGGCTGGCTCGACGCGCTGCCGGCCGAGGAGCTCGACGAGGTCGAGGTGGTCGTCGGCGACGTGCGCGACGGCGAGCAGATGCAGTCGTTCTGCTCGGGTGCCGACACCGTGTACCACCTGGCGGCGCTGATCGCGATCCCGTACTCGTACGTGGCGCCCCGGTCCTACGTGGCGACCAACGTGGAGGGCACGCTCAACGTGCTGGAGGGCGTGCGCCGGGCCGGCGTGCGCCGGATGGTGCACACGTCGACCTCGGAGGTGTTCGGCACGGCCCTGCGGGTGCCGATCGACGAGGCGCACCCGCGGCAGGGCCAGTCGCCGTACTCGGCGTCGAAGATCGCCGCCGACTCGCTGGTCGACGCCTTCCACCGGTCGTTCGGCGTGCCGGTGGTGACGCTGCGGCCGTTCAACACCTACGGACCCCGGCAGTCGGCCCGGGCGGTGATCCCCACGGTCATCGCCCAGATCGCGGCGGGGGAGCGGCGCATCCGGCTCGGCGCGCTCGACCCGACCCGCGACTTCAACTACGTCACCGACACGGTCGCGGCGTTCATGGCGGTCGCCGACGCCGAGCACGACGTGGTCGTCGGCACCGACTACAACGCCGGGTCGGGCCGGGAGATCACGATCGGCGACCTGGTGCACACGATCGCCGAGGTGATGGGGGTGGAGGTCGAGGTGGAGGCCGACCCGGCGCGCCTGCGCCCCAACGCCTCCGAGGTGCTGCGCCTGCTGGCCGACGGGTCGAAGCTCCACGCCGCCACCGGGTGGAAGCCGGCGACCCGGCTCGAGGACGGCCTCGCCGCCACCGCCGACTGGTTCCGCGACCCGGAGAACCTCGCCCGCTACCGCCCCACGGCGTACGCCGTGTGACCCGGGTGCCGGCGCCGCGGCCCGCCGGCCGGCGCCTCCCTCCCGGGCGCGGGGTATCCGCGGCGCCGGGCGGGGGAACGTGGGGGTATGCGGCTTGTTGCGGTGGAGGCGCGCGGCGCGGCGGCGCTGGAGGACGTGGTCGGCGCGGCGGACGCCGCCCGGCACGATCGGGCCCTCGAGGGCCTGCGGCGGGTGCTGGAGGGGCGGACCCTGTGGCACGTCAGCTCCACGGCCCAGGGCGGCGGCGTCGCCGAGCTGCTGGGCTCGTTGCTGCCCTACGAGCTGGACGCCGGCATCGACGGCCGCTGGGCGGTGATCGACGCCAAGCCCGAGTTCTTCGCGGTCACCAAGCGCCTGCACAACCACCTGCACGAGA
>DATCLV010000699.1:0-3530 GCA_036563745.1 Acidimicrobiales bacterium
GGCTACGGGCTCTCGCCGGGCGACCGGGCCGATCTCGTCGTCATGCCGGCGCCGGTCGACCGGGTGGGCGAGGCGCTGCGCCTGGCCCCGGCGCCCCGGTGGGTCGTGCACGGTGGGGCGGTCGTGGCGTCGACCGAGACGATCACGTGGCTCGCCCCGGCACCGGACCCGGCGGCGGTCGCGGCGTCACCGGCAACGGCGGCGCCGGCCCCCACATGACCGGGCCGACCGGCACGACGGTCCTCGTCGTGAACCCCAACACCACGGCGTCGATGACCGCCCGGATCGGCGCCGCCGCCCGGGCCGTCGCCCGCCCCGGGACCACGGTCGTCGCCGTCAACCCCGACGAGGGCCCCGCGAGCATCCAGGGCTACCACGACGTGGCGCGGGCCGTGCCGGGGCTGCTCGACGTCGTGCGTCGCCACCCGCAGGCCGACGCCGTGGTCGTGGCGTGCTTCGACGACAGCGGGGTCGACGCCGCCCGGTGCCAGACCGACGTGCCGGTGCTGGGCATCGGCGAGGCCGCGTTCCACGCCGCGGCGATGGTGGCGGCGCGGTTCTCGGTCGTGACGACGCTGCGCCGGTCGGTCCCCGGGATCGAGGCCAACCTCGTGCGCTACGGGCTGGCGGCCCGCTGCGCCCGGGTGCGGGCCAGCGACATCCCCGTGCTCGCCCTCGACCGGCGCGACGCCGCCGTCATGGCCACCCTTCGGGCGCACGTCGAGGCGGCGCTGGCCGACGACGGAGCCGAGGCGGTGGTGCTGGGCTGCGCCGGGATGGCCGACCTGGCCGGTGAGCTGGCGGTGGCGTACGGGGTGCCGGTCGTCGACGGCGTGGCGGCGGCGACCACCTTCGCCGAGGCGCTGGTCGCCACGGGCCTGACGACCTCGAAGGTCGGGGCGTACGCCGCGGCCGGCGACGGGTGGTCGGCCCGATGACCTACCCCCGTGACCTCGTCGGCTACGCCGGCCGCCCGCCCGACCCCCGGTGGCCCGGCGGCGCTCGGATCGCGGTCCAGTTCGTCCTCAACCTCGAGGAGGGCGGCGAGCGGTCGATCCTCCACGGCGACCCGGCCTCCGAGGCGTTCCTCGCCGAGCTCGACCGGGCCGAGCCGCTGGCCGGGCGACGGCACATGAGCGTCGAGTCGATCTACGAGTACGGCGCGCGGGCCGGGGCCTGGCGGGTCCTCGACGTGTTCCGCGAGCGGCGCCTCCCGCTCACGATCTTCGCCGTCGCCACCGCGGCCGAGCGGGTCCCCGACGTCCTCGCCCGGGCGGTCGCCGACGGCCACGAGATCGCCTGCCACGGGCTCCGCTGGATCGACTACCAGGACGTCCCCGCCGAGGTCGAGCGCGCCCACATCGCGGAGGCCGTCGCCACCCTGACCCGCCTCACCGGGCGACCGCCCCGGGGCTGGTACACGGGACGGACCTCGCCCCACACCCGCCGCCTCGTCGCCGAGCACGGCGGCTTCCTCTACGACGCCGACGACTACTCCGACGACCTGCCGTTCTGGAGCACGCTCGAACCCGGGCACCTCGTCGTCCCGTACGCCCTCGACACCAACGACATGCGCTTCGCGTCGGCCTACGGCTTCGCCACCGCCGGACAGTTCGCGGAGTACCTCGTCGACGCCTTCGACACGCTGCACGCCGAGGGCGGGCGGATGCTGTCGATCGGCCTGCACGGCCGGATCATCGGTCGTCCGGGACGCATCCGGGCGCTCACCACGTTCCTCGACCACATCGGCGCCCACCCCGACGTCTGGGTGGCCCGCCGGGCCGACATCGCGAAGCACTGGCGTCGCACCCACCCCCAGGACAGCTGATGCAGTTCGACTTCACCCGACTCCCCGTCGCCCGCCGCTACCAGCTGCTGTGCAGCTTCGTCGGGCCCCGGCCGATCGCCCTGGTCACGACCGTCGCCCCCGACGGGATCCCCAACGCGGCGCCGATGAGCTTCTTCAACGTCGTGTCGCACGACCCGCCGCTCGTCGTCCTCGGCGTCCAGGCCCGGGCCGGCGGGGTCCCGAAGGACACCACCCGCAACATCCTCGCCACCGGCGAGTTCGTCGTGAACATGGTCGACCGGGGCCTCGCCCAGGCGATGGTCGAGTGCGGGCTCGACCACCCGAGCCACGTCGACGAGCTCACCGAGGCGGGCCTCACGTGGTCGCCGTCGGAGCGGGTGGTGCCGGGCCGGGTGGCCGAGTCGCCGTGCTCGATGGAGTGCGAGCTCGAGCGGACGGTCGACTACGAGCGCCGGTCGATCATCCTCGGCCGGGTGCTGTACGTCCACGTTCGGGACGACTGCCTGACGCCCGACGGCCTCCGCCTGGTCGAGGGCCGCTACCACCCGGTCGCCCGGCTCCACGACGACAACTACATCGAGGCGGCGGACCAGTTCGTCCTCCGCCCCCACGGCCACGTCCGTCACCCCTGACCCCCGGGTGGGGCGGGCCGAGGTGCCGAGGGTCAGCGGCGGCGAGAGGCGAGGGCGGTGATCGTGCCGGCGACGGCGACGATGCCGCCCAGCAGGGTGAGCCAGAGGCCGATGCCGACCGACGCATCCACCGCCGCGTCGTCGGCGAGGTCACCCACGCGGTTCGCCACGTCGGCCGTGTCGATCACGGCCACCAGGGTGACGAGCGACGCGACGACCAGCGCGCCGATCACCTGTCCCCGCGACCACCGACCCATCAGGCCACGGACCACGAGCCCGCCGAAGATCAGGGCGCCGAGCAGTGTCAGCACGCCGTCGCCCTCGGTCCCGGCCTTCGTGATCGTGCCGACGAACGGCGCGGTCACCTTCACCCACGGCAGCAGCGCGCCGAGCGCCACGACCAGGGCGCCCCCGGCCACCAGGCGCAGCCCGAGCAGGGTGGTGCCCGTGACCGGCTGGGCCGCCGACTGCACCGGCGCCGGCACCGTGAACGGCCCGTCGACGTGCTGGGACCACTGGGTCCCGTCCCACCACCGGCGGCCGGCCTGTCCCCACGGATCGGGGTACCACCCGGGCGGGGTCACGTCCCCACCGTTCCCGGCCGTGCCCGACGGCCCAACACCCCACGACGACGATGTCATCCCACGCCTTTCCGCCGGGCGTCGCCCACCACGCCGACTCGGCGTGGCGCCGACACCAAGGCTCCAACGGCACCCATCGGGTGCACCCGCCTGGCGACCCCGCCGGCCGCCGGCGGCCACGGTAGCGGCCAGGGCACCGCGACGCCGCTTCCGGCGCAGGTCCGGGCGCGGTGAAGACCGCCGGGTCAGCCCGGGTCAACCCGGGTCAACCCCGGGCAGGGCCGGGGCAGCGGGGTCGGGTGGGGGCGGGCCGGGGTCAGGAGCGCTTCGGGCCGAGGATGGCGGCGAGGAAGACGAGGGCCAGGCCGGCGAAGCCGGACCAGACGCCGATCGCCGGGCTGGGGCCGTCGCCGGAGAACACCACCCACACGGCGGCCCCGTAGGCCCCGGCGGCCAGGACGGTGACGAACCCCGCCAGGCGGCGGAACCCGAGGATCAGCGACAGGG
>DATCLV010000702.1:0-7489 GCA_036563745.1 Acidimicrobiales bacterium
GGGTGGACCACCGGGCGCCGTGGGGTGGGCGGGGACGGGCCCGCCGCCCGGCTGGGTCGTGGCCGTCGGCGGCCGGTGGACGCCGGTGGCCTGGGCGGCCCACGCCGGCGCCCCGGCCGGGGCCGGCGTGGGCGGGGCGTCGGCGGTCGGCATCGTCGCCGCCGCCCGCGCCAGCAGGTCCCGCGCCGCGCCGCCGGCCAGCCGGTGCTCGACCGGGCGGGTCAGCAGGCCGGCGATCGCGTCCGCCAGCGGCGGCCCGCACGGAGGGGGCGGCGGCGGTTCGAAGAGGATCGCCCGCAGGGTCTCCGTCGTCGTGGCCCGCTCGAACGGCGGCCGCCCGGCGACCGCGTGGAACAGGGTGGCACCCAGGGCCCACAGGTCGGTCGCCGGCCCCACCGGCCCCTGGTCGAAGCACTCCGGGGCCAGGTAGGCGTGGGTGCCGACCACGCCCGTGCTGGTGAGCCGGCTGTCCTCGGCGGCCAGGGCGATGCCGAAGTCGGTGAGCTTCACCCGGTCGCCGTCGAGGACCAGCACGTTGCCCGGCTTCACGTCACGGTGCACGACGCCCATGGCGTGGGCGGCGGTCAGCGCGTCGAGGATCCCGGCCCCGAGGGCGGCCACCCGCGCCGGCGGCAGCGGGCCCTCGCGGTCGAGCACCTCGGCCAGCGACGGCGCCTCCACCAGCTCCATCACCAGGTAGACGACGGGGTCGGCCCCGGCGGCCGGGGCGATGACGTCGTGGACGCCGACGATCCCCGGGTGGTTGAGGCGTCCCGCGTTGCGGGCCTCGCGCAGCGCCCGCTCGACGAACGACGGCGAGTCGTCGCCGGCCGGGGGCCGCAGCTCCTTCAGCGCGACGGGCCGCTCGATCAGCGTGTCGGTGGCCCGCCACACGACGCCCATGCCACCGCGGCCCAGCACCCGCTCCCGCCGGTAGCGCCCGGCCACTGGCTCGCCGGGCGCGACGCCGCCCTCAGGGGCGGGCCCGGGCCCACCGTCGGGCCCGGGCGTGGGCCCGTCGCCTGCGAAGCCGTTCATCACGCACCCTCCCAGGTCGCGAGCTGCACGAGGACCGGCGCCTGCCCGAAGCTGAGGTAGCCCCGGCCCGGCGGGCCGCCGAAGTACTGGTCGGCCTCGAGCGTGAGGCGGTGCGCCACGGCGGTGGGCCGGTCGGCCGGGGTCAGCAGGATGCAGGCCCCTCCCCCACCGACGGCCGCGTTGACCAGCCGCGACCCGGGCGTGGGCAGCCCGTTGAGCATCGGCGTGGCGTCGCCGGTCATCACCAGCGCCATCCGGCCCCGGGCCGACAGCTGGGCGCAGTCGTCGAGCAGCGTCGGGGCGTCCATGAAGCCCTGCTGCTCGGCGACGAGGTTGATCTGGCTCACGTCGTCGACCACGACGGCGAACGGGGTCTCGCCGAACTCCGCGGCGGCCTCCCGCAGCTCGGTGTCCTTGATGCTCACGCCGGTCACGACCCGCACCCCGGCGTCCGCGGGCAGCAGGCCGGGCAGCGGCGAGCCGGGTGGCGCGATCGCCAGCACGCCGACGCCGACCCGGCGCAGGCCGTGGGCGATCGTCGCCGCCGCCGTGGTCCGCCCCGAGCCGGACGGCCCCGACACGAGCAGCACGTGCGCGCCGGCGAACAGGTCGACGCCGACGGTCGTGGTGTCGGGCCCGCCGATGCCGAGCGGGATCCAGGTCCGGGACGGCGCCAGCGGCGGCGGCGCCAGCCGGTCGACGGTGATCGCCTCCGGCAGCACGGGGAACGGCCTGGGCAGGAGGGCCGGGTCGAACGGGCCGGCCCGGTGGCACCGGTCGACCAGCTCGGCCGGGGGCAGCTCGACGTCGCAGATCTGCACGTGCCGGCCCGTGGCCGCGTCGACGGCCCGGCCGGGCAGCGGCGGCGGGCTGGTCATCTTCGACGTGAGGTGCGCCCGCCGGGTGTCCTCCTTGGGGAACGGCAGCAGCAGGCGCCGGCTGTAGAAGGTGGGCAGCTTGTAGGCGAGCATGTCGTGCCCGCCGAGGGCGACGAGGTGCACGCCGAGCGGGGCGCCGGTGGCGATGATCTCCCGCAGCCGCAGCACCACCGACGTCTCGATGAACGTCGGGTTGCTGTGGTCCTCGAAGTGCTCCCAGCCGTCCACGACGAGCACGATCCGGGCGACGTCCGCCGCGCCGCGGTGCGCGGCGGTGGCACGGCGCTGCACCTCCTGCTCCAGCCAGCCGACGAACCGGCGGATGCGGTCGGGTTCGGCCGGGGAGAACACGGCACCGCAGTGGGGCAGGTCCTCGTACTCGTCGAGGCCCGAGCGGAACTGCTCGACCACGTAGAGGTGCACCTGCTCGGGGCTGAACCGGGTGGCGAGGCTGGTGATGAGCGCCCGGGCGAACGTGGTGCGCCCCGACTGGGGGCCGCCGGCGACCATGAGCCGGTCGACACCGGCCAGGTCGAGCACGTCGGCCGGCTGGGCCTGCAGGTCGGGCTCGTCGGCGAGGCCGAACGGCACGGCGGTCGGGGGCACCTCGCCGGTCGCCCGGCCGGGCAGGTCGTCGAGCGTGAGCCGGGCCGGGAGCGCGGGCAGCAGCGGCAGGAACGGGGCGCGCACGCCGAGCCGCGCCGACGCCTGCTCGACCGCGGCGATGGCGAGGTCCTGGTCGGTGGGCCCCTCGGCCCGCACCGCGGCCACGGCCGGCCGGGGGCGGCCGAGCTGGCCCCACTCGACGGCCCGCACGGTGACCGGCCCGGTGTGGGCGCCGGAGGGCGGCGGGTCGCCCAGGTAGCCGCACTGGAACGTCTCGGGCCGCCGGCTCTCGGCGGTGGTGCACAGGATCATGCCCCGGCCCCGCAGCGAGCCCGGGATGTCGGCGGCGTCGGGCACGCCGAGCACCTCGGAGCTGTCGGCCGCCTCGTTCTGACGGAGGCTGATGCGCAGCGAGATGTTGTTCTTCAGCTCGGCCGACAGCTTCCCCTGCAGCGACTGGGTGCCGAGCACCAGGTGCATGCCCAGCGACCGGCCCTTGGCGGCCACGTTCACCAGCTCCTTGAGGAAGTCCGGCGAGGTCTCCAGCACCCGGGCGAACTCGTCGAACACCATCACCAGGCGCGGCAGCGGCGGCAGCGACGGGTCGGACCGCCGGCGGCGCCAGTAGTCGTCGATCTCGCCGTTGTACCGGGCGAGCACCGACTCGCGGCGGCTCACCTCGGCCCGCACGGACGCCAGGACCCGGGCCGCGGCGGCGTCGTCGAACACGTCGGCCGCGGTCTCGCCGGTCGACCGGATCAGCGACACGACGTGCGGGCAGCGCTCGAACGGCAGGAACGCCGAGCCGCCCTTGAAGTCGACCAGCACCAGGTTCAGCTCGTCGGGCCGGTTCGCCAGCAGCAGCGACGTGACCAGCGTCTGCATGAGGATGCTCTTGCCGGCCCCGGTGGCGCCGCCGAGCATCGTGTGGGGGCCCTGGCGGGCGAGGTCGACGTAGACGGGGCCGTTGGCGTCGGCGCCGAGGACCACCCGGGTCTGAGGGCCCTCGCTGTCGGCCCACTGGGCGAGCACGTCGTCGGCCGTGGGGGTGTCGATGCCGAGCAGGTCGAGCAGCCGCACCCGGGTGGGCAGGGCGTTCTGGGCCTGGGCGAACGTGATCCGGTCCCGCATGGGGCTGAGGGCCCGGGCCAGCCGCTCGGCGCCCGGGGCGGACAGCCGGTCCGGGCCGACGGTCACCGGGGCGTCGCCCCGGGTGCGGGTGAGGCGCAGGCCCCCGGTGCCGACCTCGATGAGGCCGCGGCACTCGTTCATGCCCCGGCGGTCGGCGCAGATCACGTAGATCCCGACCGACGGTCCCTGGCGGAGCACGACGTCCATGCCGGGCAGCTCCCGCAGCGCCAGCGCACCGTCGAGGACGACCACGACCTCCTCGTCGAACTGCGCCTGCTGCGACCGGGCCCGCTCCTCCAGGCGGGTCGTGAGCAGGGCGACCAGCTCGTCGGCCCGGGCGGCCGCCGTCTGGTCGTCGGTGCCCATCCAGCACGGCATCGCCGCCGCGTCGCCGGCGTGCACGTGGGGCAGCCACCGGGTCCAGGCCAGATCGGTGTGCCCGGGCGCCGCCATCACCACCATGCGCAGGTCGTCGGGCCCGCGGAAGGCGGCGAGCTGGACGAGCAGCCACCGCAGCACGTCCTGGACGTCGCGGTCGGCGCCCACGATGCCCAGCACGCCGGTGGCGCGCAGGTCGAGCGACGCCGGCGCGCCCTGCAGCACCGGCGGCGTGAACCCGGGCCACGGCTGACCCTGGATGTCGACCTGGGCGGGCTGGTCGGCGGCCCCGACCCGGAGGGTGAGGCCGTGGGGGCTGTCGATGCGGCGGGCCCAGAGGTCGGGGCGCCGGCCGATGACGGTGGCGACGACCTCGTCGGGGCTGGGCGCCAGCTGGGCCCGCACCTGCCACTCGGCGGGCAGGTGGGCCTGGATCTGCCGGACGACCTGGTCGCAGGCGGCCCGGTGCTCCGCCTCCTTCCTGGCGCGCTGGCTGCTCTCCACCTGGCGGGACACCACGAAGCCGATGGCCCCGACCGCGGCGAACAGGAGGATCATCGCCTGCCCGAAGGCGACGGCGGCCACGACGCTGGCGACGACGGTGAGCCCGGCGGTCACGGCCGCCGTGACCTGGGTGGAGCTCCCCTGCTCGGGCGGCCGGTCCGGCATCGTGACCCGGAGCCGGGGCACCTCGGGCACCGCCGCGTAGGCGCGGTCGAAGTCGACCCAGCCGTCGGCGGCCCGCCGCATCGGCAGCGCCCCCGACGCGGTGGGCGTCCACTGGAGGACGTCACCGCCGATCTGCAGGACCGCCTGCGGGTGCAGCGGCGCCCGGGCGACACGCTGCCCGTTCAGGTAGGTGCCGTTGGTGGAGCCCTCGTCGCTGATCACGGCGCTGCCGTCGGGGGCGACCTCGAGCCAGGCGTGGGCACTGCGGGACACGTCGAGGTCGCGCAGGCAGACCGGCGCCGCGGCGTCGCGGGCGATGCGGTGCCGGCCGGGGCCGAGCGCCACGGTGAGGCCGGTGTCGGTGCCCGACAGGACCCACAGCTTGCCGACCTCGTCGCCGGTCACCTGGCGGGTGACCTCGCCGGGCCCACCGACCGACACGATCGCCCCGGGCATCAGGGGGCTGTCGGCGAGCGTGCCGCGGGGGTTGAGCGGCGTCTGGCCGACGTAGCAGGCGCGCCCGTTGACCGGCACCGGCAGTGCGGCGATCAGGGCGCCCACGCTGCTGGTGGGCGCGGCGTCGACCTCGACGTCGACCTCGGTGGCGCCGTCGCGCACCGTCAGGAGCATCATCGGCATGGGGGCACCTCTAGGGGGTGTTCCTGATCGTCACCGCGGTCCAGTCGCGGTCCCCGGGCGCCTTCCAGGCGTAGAGGATCGCCCGGGGGATCGGTTCGTTGCCCACGTAGCGGGGCAGGGCGACGAGCTCGACGCGGCCGTGCGCCTGCACCGCCGCCGCGACGCGGCCCTCGACGTAGGCCATCGCGCCCCCGTTGACGTGCGCGTGGACGGGGACGAAGTTGCGGGCCGCGTTGGGCCCGCCCAGCCGGTCGGCCCACAGGTGGCCGAGCTGCAGCTTGTAGCGGTTGTCGTAGCCCGGCATCGTCGACTTGAGGGCCTGGGGCGGGGAGGTCTCGCGGGCGCCGGCGCGGAGCATGTCCCGGTCGACCGTCACCCGCATGCCCTGGGTGCGGGTGACCGTGCGACCGTCGGGGATCGTGACCCGGTCGTAGGCGTAGCGGTCGCCGGCGGCGTGGGGGCGACCCCACCGCACGTCGCGGGCGACGTCGATCTCGCGCAGCCGCTCCTGCACCCTGCTGCCGGGCACCGAGGTGAAGTTCGGGTCGCGCACCCGCGGCCCGCTCGGCGCGGCCGGGTTCGACGCCGGGGACGACCCACCCCCGGTGCCAGTGCCGGTGCCGGTGCCCGTGCCGGTGCCCCTTGCCGATCCGGTCGCGCCGCGGCCGCCGCGGGGGCCGGGACCCGACCCCCCGGTGGAGCCCCGGCCCCTGCCGGTCGTCCCGCCGCCGCCGGATGCCGGCCCGCCGGTCGGGCCGCCGGCGCCGCGGGACGATCCGCCGCTCGGGCCACCGGCAGCGGCACCCGCGCCACCGCCGTTGCCGCCACCGCCGTTGCCGCCACCGCCACGACCGGCCCGGCGGGCGGCCACCGCCGCGCCACCACCCGCGGCCGCCCCGGCTCCGCCGACGCCGGCGGCGAGCGTCTGGTCGGTCTCCTCGTGGCGCCGCTGGGCGTCCCGGATGGCCCGGGCGATGTCGTCGAGGCTGCCGATCAGCTCGGTCGCCGACTTCGACCAGGTGTCGTAGTGGGTCTGGAACCGGCCGGAGGCCACCCTGGTCTTGAAGCCACCGCCGGTGAGGCTCCGGATCACCGACTGCAGGTCCTTGAGCGTCGCGGCCAGCTCCTGCCGGCCGGAGGCCAGCTGGTCGGCCGCCTGCCGGAGGCCCTCGTAGCCGACGGTGACGCTACCGGCCACGGCCACCTCCACCGGCGGGCTTGGGGGCGGCGGCCAGCAGCCGGTCGGCGGCGACGCGCTCCTGCTGCGCGGCCTGCTCCCCGGCCTGGACGGCCTGCGCGCGGGCCCGCTTCCACTGCAGCTCGGCCTGCTGCATCGCCTGCCACGCCCGCTGGGCCTGGGCCTTCAGCATGTTGAACTGCTGCAGCACGTAGGGGTACTGCTGCGGCGGCACCACCTTGGGCATGGCGTTCATCTGCGCCACGGCCTGCTCGTAGGCCACCTTCGCCTGGCGGTGGGCCTGCCGGGCCTGGGCGCCCTGGCTGAGCGCCATCTGCGACGTGCGCTTGGCCTGCTCCAGCGCCGAGGCGTAGGCGAGGAGCGCCTGGCCGGCCTCCCGCCGCCCCTGCGCCAGCGGGGTCGCCTCGGTGGGGTGCGCCTGGAGCGCCTGGCGGAACCGGGGCGCGAAGTCGCCCTCCATCTCCATGCCGCCGCCCTCCTCGGCGGCGGCGCGCAGCGCCTGCGCCTGCTGGTCCCACCGGGTCGCCTCCTGCTGTGACGCGTTGGCGAGCGCCCGGACGTCGCCGGGCTCGCCGCGCACCGGGTCGCCGGTGAGGTCGAGGACGCTCCAGTTGCCGCCGCTCATCGCCCCGGGCGTGGACGAGGCCCTAGCGGGCGTTGCCGAGACCGCCGGCACCCTCGGCGAGGGCGGCGTCGGCCTGCTCGTGCTTCTGCTGGGCGTCCTGGATGGCGCGGGAGATGTCGTCCAGGCTGGAGATGAGGTCGGTCGCCGACTGCGTCCAGTTGTCGTAGTGGGTCTGGAACCGGCCGGACGCCACCCTGGTCTTGAAGCCGCCGCCGGTCAGGGACCGGATCACCGACTGCAGGTCCTTGAGCGTGGTGACGAGGTCCTGCTTGCCGGACTTCAGCTGGTTGGCGGCCTGCTGGAGGCCCTCGTAGCCGACGGTGATGT
>DATCLV010000708.1:0-4498 GCA_036563745.1 Acidimicrobiales bacterium
CTCTACGGGAACCCCGCCCGGTTCGCCGGCGACCCGGCCATGCGGGACCGCACCCGGCGCATCGGCATCGTCCACTACGAGCAGGACCCGCCGATCTTCGGGCCGCTCAAGAACGCGGCGATCGAGGAGTTCCGCGCCCAGGGCCAGACCGTCGACACCGTCATCCAGTACATCCTCGACCCCAACACCCTGAACGCCCAGGCCCAGGCGATCGTGGGGCGGCTCAAGCGCGACGGGGTCACCTCGGTGGTGTTCCTCGGCGACCCGCTGATGCCCCGCCTGCTCACCCAGCAGGCGACCAAGCAGGACTACCACCCCGAGTGGATGTTCACCGGGACGGTGTTCACCGACACCTCGGCGGTGGCGCGGCTCTACGACCAGGAGCAGATGGCTCACGCGTTCGGGGCGTCGAGCTCGCCGGCCCGCACCGCGCCCGAGGTGTCGGAGGCCTGGCGCCTGCACGAGTGGTGGTACGGCGCACCGCCGGAATCGCCCGAGACGCTGCTGTTCTGGGGGCCGGTGGTGCAGATGCTGTTCCTCGGCGTCCACATGGCGGGCCCCAACCTGACCGCCGAGACGTTCGCCGGCGGGCTGTTCAACTACCCGCCGACGGGCGGCACCGACACGGCGGGGCTCGACTCGATCGACCTGTTCCTCCAGGGCTACCTGCAGGGCGACACCACGCCCGCCATCAGCTTCGGGCCCCGCGAGGACGGCACCGTCGACTACGTGGCGGTCGACGACTTCACGATCGCCTGGTGGGACCCGGACGCCGTCGGCCCCGACGAGAACGGCCGGGAGGGCCGGGGCCTGTGGCAGTACGCGGGCATGGGGCTGCGGCTGCCGTACGCCGAGCCGTCGCCGCCCGAGTCGGTGGGGGAGAACATCCTGTTCGAGACCCACCTGTCGGGCGTGGGCGGCGAGCTGTACGACGCGGCGCAGGCGTTCGGGGTCGACGACCTCCAGGTGTCCGAGGACATCCTGGAGACGACGCCACCGCTCGACGCGCTCCCGGACTACCCGCGCTGGCCCGAGTCGCCCGCCGCCACCCGCCACCCCTGAGCAAATTGCGTTCCTGAGGCCGATATATGCGGCCGGATCAACGCAATTTGGTTCGAGGGGTCACGGGAGGTGGGCCCGGGTGGCAGCGAGGAGGGCCGACCGGAGCGCCTGCTCCATGTGGTCGAGCTCCTCGGGGCCGCAGATGAGCGGTGGCGCCAGCTGCACCACCGGCTGGCCGCCGCGGTCGTCGGCCCGACACAGCAGCCCGGCCTTCGCCAGCTCGGCGGGCAGCGTGCCCCGCACCAGCGCCTCGCGCTCCTCGGGCGTGAACCCGGCGCGGGTCGCCTGGTCGCGCACCAGCTCGATCCCGTAGAAGTAGCCGGTGCCGCGCACCTCGCCGACGATCGGCAGGTCGGCCAGGCCCTCCAGCCGCGCCCGCAGCTCGCCCTCGTGGCGGCGGACGTGGCCCAGCACGTCGTCGCGGTCGAACACGTCGAGGTTGGCGAGCGCCACGGCGCAGCTCACCGGGTGGCCGGCGAACGTGAAGCCGTGCGTGAAGGACGCCGTCCCCTCCAGGAACGGGGCGGCCAGCCGCTCGCTGGCGAGCATGGCACCCAGCGGCGCGTAGCCGGACGTGAGGCCCTTGGCGCAGGTGATGATGTCGGGCTGGAAGCCCATGCGCTCGCAGCCGAACATCGTGCCCAGCCGGCCGAACGCGCAGATCACCTCGTCGGACACCAGCAGCACGCCGTAGCGGTCGCAGATCTCTCGTACCCGGGCGAAGTAGCCCTCGGCGGGCATGATCGCCCCGCCGGCGTTCTGCACCGGCTCGAGGAACACGGCGGCCACGGTCTCGGGGCCGGCCCGGAGGATCTGCGTCTCGATGTCGTCGGCGCACGCCAGGGTGCAGGCCGGCGCCTCGGCGCACCAGGAACAGCGGAACCGGTTGGTGTTGGCGGCCCGGCTGCCGCCGGGGACCAGCGGCTCGAACGGGTTCCGCAGGGCCGGGATGCCGGTGATCGACAGGGCCCCCATCGACGTGCCGTGGTAGGCGCTCATGCGGCTGATCACCTTGGTGCGCTGGGGCTGGCCGATCGCCCGGAAGTACTGGCGGGCGAGCTTCCAGGCCGACTCCACCGACCCGGAGCCGCCGCTGGTGAAGAACACCCGGTCGATGTCGCCGGGCGCCAGCGACGCGAGCCGGGCCGCCAGCTCGACGGCCTTCGGGTGGGCGTAGCCCCACAGCGGGAAGTAGGCGAGGTCCTCGGCCTGGGCGGCGGCCGCCCGGGCCAGCTCGGGCCGGCCGTAGCCGACCTGGACGGTGAACAGGCCGGAGAGGCCGTCGAGGTAGCGGCGGCCGTGGGCGTCCCACACGTGGGGGCCCTCGCCGCGGACGATCACCGGCACCTCGGCCCCCTCCGCGTAGGCACCCATCCGGCTGAAGTGCAGCCACAGGTGGCGGCGGGCCTGCTCCTGGAGGTCGTTCACGGGTTGCATCCTCCCGCACTGTTCCCGACGCCGCCTACTGCCTGCACAAACGTACGATTCGTGGTTGGGAGGTGACCCATGGAGCGGACTGCGGGCACGAGCGGCATCCCGGCCCTGGACGGCGTCGACGACCTGGTGGGCGTGCTCGACGCGCTGGCGGCGCGCCGACCGCCCGGCGACCCGCCGCTCCCGGTGCTGCTCGTGCGGGGCCGCCACGCCGACGAGCTGGTGGGCGGCCTCGCCGACCGCCTGCGCACCAGCGCCGGCGACCCCACCGTGCCGCACGTGGTCGTGCGGGGCCGTCGCCCGCGCGACCGGGCCGACGACGAGCTCGTGTTCCTCGACCACCTGGCCAACGAGGTGGCCCGGTCGGCGCCTCCGGCGCTGGGCCGCATCGCCCTGCCCACCTACTGGACGGTGCGCGACGTCCTCGACCTGCCCGTGCACCGCCGCTCGTACGCCGAGCAGCGCCGGGAGGTCCGCGACCGCCTCTACGCCCGCGGCCGCCAGGCCCGCCCGGTGGTCGACTGGCTCGACCGGGTCGTCGGCGGCACCGCCCCCAACCGGGTCGTCCAGGGCCTCCAGGCGCTGCTGCGCCCGGTGGCCGTCGAGCTGCCCCGCCTGGTGTTCGGCCGGCGCCTGGCCCGGGGCCGCCGGTACCGCTGGTTCGCCGAGCAGATCGCCCGGGTGACCGGCCGCAGCGACGACGACGTCCTCGCCGCCGCGCTCGCCGTCACCCGCGACGGGCCCGAGCGCGGCAACACCGCCCTGGTGCGCCGCCTGCTGGTCCTGGCCCTGCGGCGGGACGTGGACGCCGCGTTCCGGCCCGGGTTGGTGTCGTGGCGCCGGCGGCGCCGGGTGTCGCCGCTCGTGCTGCTGCTGGAGGACGTGCGCTCGGGCGACCCGGCCCACCGGTTCCTCGACACGCTGGTGGGCGTGGCCGACGACGTGCCCCGCGGCACCCTGCTGGTGGTCGCCGCCCTGGCCGACGACGTGCCGACCGATGCCCACGGCCCGGCGCTCGACCTGGAGCGGGCGGCGGCCGTGCTGGCCCCGCTCGCCGATCGGGGCCGCGCCCTCGACCCCGACGCCCTGGTGGTGACCACGGGCGACGGCGCCGGCGACCGCGGCGACGGCGGGCCGGGCCACGACGAGCGGGCCGCGGCCTGGCTGGCGGTCAACCAGAAGGTGCAGCCGGCCGAGCCCCGCCTGCCGGTGCTGGTGCCGGTGCTGACGCTCACGCTGGTGGCGCTGGTGGTCGTGGCGGTGCCGGTCGCGCTGTGGTCGCTGGTGGCCGGCGGCGAGGCCGACCGCTGCCCCGGCATCACCGTGGCGCCCACCGGCGACGAGTGGGTGGGGCTCGGCGACGGCACCGACGACTGCACGTTCTTCCCGGACCCCACGACCGACCTGGAGCGCGACCAGCAGGCGGTGGAGCGGCAGATCGCCGCCGAGAACCGCCGGGTGCTGGCGGCGGCCGAGGACGGCGAGCCCTACACGACGCTGGTGTTCTTCGCCCCGCTGACCGTGCCGGCCGACGAGCCGGAGCGGGAGGGCCAGACGAGCCTGCGGCAGCTCCGGGGCGTGGCGCTGGCCCAGGCGGAGATCAACGACCAGGCCCGCCGCGACCGCGGGACCGTGCAGGTGCGGGTGCTGCTGGCCAACCCGGGCGACCGGTTCGCGTTCGGGCCGCTGGTGGCCCGCCGGATCACAACCGAGGCTCGCCGCGACGAGTCGCTGGTGGGCGTGGTGGGGATCGCCCAGAGCCGTGGGGCTAGCCGGGAGGCGATCGCGATCGTGGCCGAGGAGAACCTGCCGGTGGTGGCCGGTCCGGTCACCGGTGACCGGATGATCGAGTCGTCGCCGTACTACTACCAGGTGTCGCCCCGGAACGAGCGGGTGGCCCGGCTGCTCGTGGCGTTCGCCACCAGCTCGCGGATCGCCGGCCCGCCGGACGACCTGCGGACCGCGGCGCGGGCGGTGATCGTGACCGACCACTCCGACGAGT
>DATCLV010000463.1:0-4613 GCA_036563745.1 Acidimicrobiales bacterium
CGACCGTGGTGGTCACCACTGCACCGTCGCTCATGGCGGCACGTTACTGCCGGGTCGTCGCGGGACGCCTGTCGAGGACGGGGGCGGAACGGCGCGGCCGGACGGCGACGGGGCGGCGTGGGGCGGCCACTACCGTGCCCCCGATGGCGAGCCTGGACGCGGTGATCTTCGACCTCGACGGCGTGCTGATCGACTCCGAGCCCTTCTGGCGGGAGGCGGAGACGGCCCGGTTCGCCGAGGTCGGCCTGCACGTCGCCAAGGAGGAGACCAGGGCCACGATGGGCCTCCGCATCGACGAGGCCGTCGCCTACTGGTACGCCCGGCGGCCGTGGCCCGACGGCGACGACCCCGACCACCGGCGCCTCGTCGGCCGGATCCTCGACTCGGTCGAGGAGCTGGTCCTCACCCGGGGCGAGCCGCTCCCCGGTGCCCTCGACGCCGTGGACGTGTGCGCCAAGCGGGGCCTCCGGCTGGCGGTGGCGTCGTCCTCGCCCGACCGGATCATCGCCGCGTCGCTGCGCCGCCTGGGCGTGGCCGACCGGTTCGAGGTCGTGCGGTCCGCCGAGCACGAGGCCCACGGCAAGCCCCACCCGGCGGTGTTCCTCCGCACCGCCGAGGACCTGGGCGTCGCCCCCACCCGCTGCCTGGTGGTGGAGGACTCGTTCAACGGGATGGTCGCCGCGCTCGCCGCCCGGATGCGCTGCGTCGCGGTGCCCGAGGTGCCGAGCCCGCGCTTCGCCGCCGCCGACCGGGTCGTCGACGCGCCGGCCGAGCTCCCCGTCGCCCTCGACGACCTCCTCGGCGAGCTCCTGGCCGGCGCCGAGGGGCAGGCGTAGCTGCCCGATCGGGCAGACCTGGGCCCGCACCGGGCACGCCGGGCCCGCCGCCGCTACCGTGCGGCCCCGTCGAACGACCATGGGGGGTGGGAGCGATGGCGCGGAACCGTCGACGTCGGCGGCTCGGCGGAGCGCTGGGCGCGGGTGCGCTCGCGCTCGGGGCGACCGGCTGCTGGCCGGCGCCCGGCCAGGGACCCAACCGCGACGCCTACAACCCCCTCGAGACCACGCTCACGGCCGCCAACGTCGCCACGCTCACCGAGGCCTGGTCGGCCCCGCTCGACGGGCCGACGTTCGTGCCCGTGCACAACCCGAGCGCCGAGCTCGTGACCGGCCACGGTGCCGTCTACGTCAACGACGCCGGCGCCCTGTACCGCCTCGACGCCGCCACCGGCGCGCGGGACTGGCGGTGGCCGATCCCCGACGCCTTCCCGCCCGACCACGCGCCCGAGATGGCCCAGCCGTTCGTGGTCGGCGACCGGCTGCTGGCTGCCTACGGGTCCCACGGCGACCTCGCCTCCCAGGACGCCGAGTGGCACACCGTGTGGCTCGACCCGGCCACCGGCGGCGTCGTGGCCGAGGGGCCGATCGACGCCATCCCGGTCGCGATCCGCGGCGACCGCATCGCCGGGGTCCACGCGTCGTGCGGCGACCTGGCCTTCTGCAGCGCCAAGTTCGTGGTCGCCGACCTCGACGACGGCACGCCGCTCGCCACCGGCGACCACGGCCCGCACGTCTACAACTTCGAGCCCTCGACGCTGGGCGAGGAGCGGCTCTACCACTCGGGCGTCGACGTCAGCAGCGTCAGCTCCCGCATCCAGGCGTTCCCCCTCGACGGCGGTCGAGGTGCGGTGCCGCCCCTGTGGACCCGGATCATCCAGTTCCAAGGGCCGGCCACCGGGCCCGTGCTCGGCGCCGACGGCAGCGTCCTGTACACGACCAGCGGCGGCACCACCGGCGGCGGTCGGATCACCGCGCTCGACGCGGCCACCGGTGACGTGCTGTGGACCGGCGACCTGGGCGCCACGGTCGGCGCCCCACCCGCGCTGGCCGAGGGCCGCCTCTACGTGCCGACCCGCGACGGCGACCTGCTGGTCTTCGACGCCGCCGGCTGCGGGGCGGCGACCTGCGCCCCGCTGTGGGCCGCGGACGGCGGCACCGACCTCCGCGTGCAGCCCGCGGTCGCCGGCGGCGTCGTCTACACGGGCTCGGAAGACGGGACGGTCGCCGCGTTCCCCGCCGACGGGTGCGGGGCGTCGACCTGCCCGCCGCTGTGGTCGGCCGCCGCCGGGCGCCCCGTGGTCGCGGCGCCGATCGTGTCGAACGCCCGGCTCCACGTCTACGCAGCCGGCGGCGGGGCGGGCGAGGTCGTGACCTACGCGCTCCCGTGAGGGGGCGACGGAGCCCGTCGCCCGGGTCAGTCGGCCGGGGCGCCCGGGGCGGTGACGAAGTCGATGAGCTCCTCGACCGCCCCCACCAGGGCCGGCTCGAGGTCGGCGTAGGTCTTCACCCGGCCGAGCAGCGTGCGCCAGAACTCGCCCGGCGTCTGCCGGACGCCGAGCCGCCGCAGCACGCCCTCCTTCCAGGGCTCGCCGAGGGGCACCTGCGGCCACGCCTCGATGCCCGCCACCTTCGGGCGGACCGCCTGCCACACGTCGACGTACGGGGTGCCGCGCACCAGCACGTAGTCGCTGTGGACGTCGCCGGCCACCCGTGACTCCTTCGACCCGTCGACCAGGTGGTCGAGCAGCACGCCCAGCTTGCGGTCGGGGCCGGGGCCGAAGTTGGCGACCACCTTGGCCAGGTCGTCCATGCCGTCCAGCCGCTCGACGACCACGCCCTCGATGCGCAGGTCGTCACCCCACACCTTCTCGACCAGCTCGGCGTCGTGGATGCCCTCCACCAGGATCCGGCTGGCCCGCGCCACCCGGGCCTTCTGGCGGGGCAGCGCCGTCGAGCCCGACGCCGTGCGCTGGCGGGGGCTGCGCACCGGCATGATCGTCGGCGGCACCAGCGTGACGCGCTCGCCGTCGACCACGAACCCGCCCGGGTCGACCCGCAGCAGCCGCCGGGCCCCCGAGTGGCGGTCGATCACGGCCAGGCCGCCGTGCTCGAACTTCACGACCTTGCCCTCGACGCCGGTGGCCCGGTGCCGCACCGCGAGACCGGGGCGGGCCTCGATCGAGCGGTAGACCGGGGGCTTGCGGCGCCCGCCGTCGAGGTCGATGGGACCGGAGAGTATGCCGTCGCCTGCCATATGACCTGCCGACATTACTCTCCGCGCTCGTGGCGTCGGGGTCATCCGGCGCGCCGGATACGTTCGGGGCCGTGATCCTCGTCGACGCCGAGGGGTTGGTGGCCACCCGACCCGGCAAGCCGCTGTTCGACGGCGTGTCGGTCACCGTCGCCAGCGGCGACCGCCTGGCCGTGGTGGGGCTCAACGGGTGCGGGAAGTCGACGCTGCTCGGCTGCCTGGCCGGCACCGTCACCCCGGAGGCGGGCACGGTCCGCCGGGGCCGCGGCGCCCGCGTCGTGGTGCTCGACCAGGCCGCGACCCTGCCGCCCGGCACGGTGCGCCAGGCCGCCGGCGACGGGTGGGAGGCCGAGGCCGTCCTCGACCGCCTCGGCATGGGCGGCCTGCTCGACGCCGACGTCACCGCCCTCTCCGGCGGGCAGGCCAAGCGGGTGGCGCTCGCCCGGGCGCTGGTCGAGGTCGGGGAGAGCACCGAGAGCGACCTGCTCATCCTCGACGAGCCCACCAACCACCTCGACATCGACGCCATCGCCTGGCTGGAGGACCGCCTCGCCGGGTTCAAGGGCGGGCTCGTGCTGGTCACCCACGACCGGCACGTCCTCGACCGGCTCACCACCCGCATCCTCGAGCTCGACCGCGGCACCGGCTACGTCCACGAGGGCGGCTACGCGTCCTACCTGGCGGCCCGGGCCGACCGGGCGGCGCGGGAGGCCGAGGCCGAGCACAAGCGGCGCAACCTCGCCCGCGCCGAGCTGGCGTGGCTGCGGCGGGGCGCGCCCGCCCGCACCCGCAAGCCCAAGGCCGACGTGGCCCGGGCCACCGCCATCGTCGAGGGCGGCCCGCCCCCGTCGGCCCGGCCCGAGGACCTCCCGCTCGACCAGCTCACCCGCACGCCCCGGCTGGGCAACACGGTCGTCGAGCTGCACGGCGTCGGCGACGGCTACGGCGACCACCTCCTGTTCTCCGGCCTCGACCTGGCGCTCGACCCCCGGGCCCGGCTCGGGGTGGTGGGCCACAACGGGTCGGGGAAGTCGACGCTGCTCGACGTCGTCGCCGGTCGCCGGCGACCGGTGCAGGGGCGGGTCGTCCACGGGTCGACGGTGCGCATCGGCTACTACGACCAGCGGGGCGCGCAGCTGCCGCTGGAGCAGCGGGTCCGCGAGGTCGTCGCCGGCCCCACCCGGCAGCCGGACTGGACCGACGCCGCCCTGCTGGAGCGCTTCTGGTTCGAGAGCGACACGCAGTGGGCGCCGGTGGGGCTGTTGTCGGGCGGCGAGCGGCGGCGGCTGCAGCTCGTGCTGGTGCTGCGGCAGGCGCCCAACGTCCTGCTGCTCGACGAGCCCACCAACGACCTCGACCTCGACACGCTCCGGGCGCTGGAGGACACGCTGGAGAGCTGGCCGGGGGCGCTGGTGGTGGTGAGCCACGACCGGGCGTTCCTCGAGCGGACCGTCGAGGACGTCATCGTGCTCGACGGGCACGGCCACGCCGGGCGCATCCCGGGCGGCTACGCGGCCTACGAG
>DATCLV010000710.1:0-5170 GCA_036563745.1 Acidimicrobiales bacterium
ACTCGTCGCCGGGGACGGGGTCGTCGTCGCGCTCGTCCGTGGCCTCGCCCGTGGCGTCGTCGCCGACCTCCTCGGTCCCGGCCCCGCTGGCGTCGTCCGCGTCGTCGTCGCCGTCGCTGCACGCCGCCGTGCCGGCGACCAGCGCCGCGACCAGCGCCAGCGCCCCGGCGCGCCGCAGGGTCGCACCCCGCCGCCCCGTCGTCGTCCGCCGAGCTGCACCCCACCGAGTCATGGCCTCATCAGAGCAGACGCTCCGCGGCAGCGCCCACTCGACGTGGTCGACGCGGTCGACGCGGTCGACGTGGGGCGGCGGGGCCGGGAGGGGCCGGCGGTAGTGTGCCCCGGGTGGTGGAGCGCTCGAACGGACGGATGCGGCGCCTCGCCGAGGAGCTCGCCGAGAGCGGGTTGGAGCCGCCCGGCGACGAGGCGCTCCAGGCGGTGCTGCTGGAGGAGATCGACATCGCGCTGCGGCCGCCGGTCCACGAGCGGCGGGTGCCGAGCAGCGGGACCATCCTCAACCCCCGCTCCGACCCGACCACCTGGGCGCCGGGCACCGAGCTGGAGATCATGCGGAAGGGGATCGGCGAGCAGCCGCTGCCCGCCGCCCGGCGCTTCGCCGACGGGCTGTCCAGCTGGCTGGTCCGCCGCACCGACGGCGTCGACGAGTGGATGGTGTTCGACCGGCCCGCCGGCTCCGAGCGCGACCTGGTCGTCCTGGCCTCGGTGCTGGACGCCACGATCGTGCAGCGCCACCCCAAGGGCTACGTGCGGGTGGTCGGCGAGTTCGGGGTGCTGCGCTGGGAGGGGTTCCAGTGGCACCACGAGCCGCCGGTGCGGTGCTGGATCGACACCTTCAAGGCCTGCTCGCTCAACGGCGACTCGCAGGTCCTGGAGGCGCTGCTCGAGTTCGCCGTGCACGACCTGGGGTCGCTGGGCATCGGGGCGCTGCTGATCTACCGGCCCGACCCCCGGCCGGGGCCGCCGGTGGAGGAGCGCCTGCCCACGCCGCCGCCGCTGCGCATCCGGAAGCCGGCCCACCTGGCGCCGCTGCGCCACGCGCTCGGCCAGATCGACGGCGCCGCCATCTTCGACGCCGAGGGGACGCTCCGGCAGCTGGGCGTGCGCCTGATCCCGAGCCGCGAGGCGGAGGAGACCGTCGAGCCGTTCGGCGGCACCCGCCACACGTCGGGCCGCCGCTACAGCCGCGACGACCCGTGGGCCACGGTGATCGCGGTCAGCGAGGACGGCCCGGTGTCGGTCCTCCGCAACGGCAAGGTCCTGGGCCGCTCGGCTCTCGAGGCCATGCGCTCGGACTGACCACCCGCCGCCCCCTCCGGTCCCGGCGCCGGTCGGTCAGCCGCGGTAGGTGCGGACGAACTGGTCGAAGGTCTCGAGGTCGAGGTTGAAGTGGGGGAGGTCCCGGACGGCCTGGCGGATCGTCTGGAGGTCGTTGGGGCTGTTGAGGCCGACCGCCTTGCCGCCGGCCACGAAGAACACCGGCTTCCCGGGAGCGGTGAACGTGAACATGTCGTCGTCTTCCTCCGTGCCTGAGGGGATCGGGGCGGCGCCGCCGACGGTGGCGAGGCACCCGCTGCCGGTCGTGGTGACGTTGAGGTCGATGGTGATGCGGTCGAAGTCGGGGTCGAGGTGGCCGAGGTCGAGCTCGCCGGCGTACTGCCACACCCGGTGGCCCTGCCAGCGGGTGCCCATGCCGTCGATCTGGTCGGGGTGGGCGCCGGGCCGGAAGTCGCGGTGCGACCAGCGGGCGACCCACACCCACTCGGGCCGCTCCCGCTCGGGGCGGTTCGCCAGGGCGACCAGCGGCCGCACGTTGGCGTACACGCCGGGGCGGAGCCCCTGCTCCCGCACCGCCACGCACCAGCCGCCGACGTAGTCGAGCGACGCCGAGGGAGCCGCCTCGAAGGTCGGCAGCTCGAGGTCGAGGCAGACCGGCGTGCCGGGCCCGAACCCGAACGCCGCGACCTTCCGGGCGGCGTCGTCGGCGTCGGCGCGGCCCTGCGCCGGGTTCAGCCGGGGGACGTCACGCTGCTGCCGCCCCACGTAGGTCAGCAGGAACTTGCCGATGCCCGCCGCCCGGTAGGCGGCCACGTGGCTCGGCGACCAGGTGACGCTGGCCCGCGGCCCGCCGATGTACACGTTCCACCACGACCCGCCGATGCGGTCGAGCATCGCCTTCGCGACCGGCGCCAGCGGCGGTGCCGCACGATCGAGCCCCTGCTCCACGCCTGAACCTCCGCCCTCTCCGCCTCGCTGCCGGCCGCCCTCGGGTCCGGTCGTCCGCCTCCTGCCGCCTCGGTCACCGATTGTAGACGCCGCCGCTACACCGGGAGGCCGACCGAGCACGCGATCGGCGCGGCGTTGGCGGGGTCGAGGGTGTTGACCATCAGCTGGGCGACGGTCGGGTCGGTGGCGATGCCGAGGTGGCCGACCGGGTCGTTCGGACAGTCGTCCTGGACGTAGCGGTTGTCGACGCCGGGCTCGGGCACGAAGGCGGTGTCGGTGGGCGTGACCAGCACGTCGAAGCGTGACGCCACGATCGTGTAGTCGACGCCCGGGACCGCGATGGGGCCGGTGGTGAGCGTCCGGACGGCGGGGCCGCCGATGACCAGATCCACGCACGCGCCGCAGCCGGCCAGGCGGGCGATCAGGTCGACCACGTCGCGGAGGCCCATGGCGTCGGCCAGCCCGTACACGCCGGCGTAGGTGGTGCCGTGCGTGGGCGGGGCGAGCGCGAACACCCGGTGCACCCGGTCGCCGTAGCCCAGCACCTTCGGGATGTAGAGGGTCAGGAAGCCGCCCTCGGAGTGCCCGACCAGGTCGACCTCGTCGGCGCCGGTGGCCGCCAGCACGTCGTCGATGTGGGCGGCGACCTCCTGCGCCGACTCGGCGATCGGACGCAGGCCCCCGTTGAGGAACAGCGGCGAGCCCTGGCCGTAGGTCTCGTAGTAGGCGCACCAACCGCGGTCGGCGAGGTGCTCCGCCAGGTAGGACATGTGCTCGTAGGCGGGCGCCCCGAGCCCGTGCAGCAGGACCACCGGGCGCGGGTGCTCGGCCGACGGCCGGCAGCTCCAGTCGTTGACGCCCGAGGTGGGTGCCGCCTCGACCCGCGCGCCGGGGGCGACGACCGCCCCGACGGCGAAGGCCAGGCCGGCGAGGGATCGCAGCAGCCACTCCATGTCGTCCTCCCGCCAGTGTGCGTGGGCCTCACGGTGCCCCGGCCACGGAGCGTGGAAACCCGTCGACATCGCCGGCGTGGGTCGTGGCGGCGCCCACGTCGGGGCGCTCTGGACAGCCGAGGCCGCTGACGCTCGGTAAGTTGCGTCCATGACCGCGCTCGCCGGCTCGACCGTCCTCGTCACCGGGGCCGCCCGGGGGCTGGGACGCCAGCTGTCCCTCCAGGCCTCCCGCCGCGGGGCCCGCGTCGTGGCGTGGGACCTCGACGGCCCGGGGCTCGACGCCCTCGCCGGCGAGCTGGGCGACCGCCTGGCCTCGGCCTCCGTCGTCGACGTGACCGACCGCACCTCGATCGCCGCCGGCGTCGAGGCGATCCCCGGTGGCGCCGACGCCGTCGACGTCGTGGTGAACAACGCCGGCGTGGTGTCGGGCGCCCGGCTGGTCGACCTGCGCCCCGACCAGATCGAGCGCACCTTCGCCGTCAACGTGCTGGCGCTGTACTGGGTGACGAAGGCGTTCCTGCCGTCGATGCTGCGGCGCGACCGGGGCCACGTCGTGACCCTGGCGTCGGCGGCCGGCCTGGTCGGCGTGGCCCGCCAGACCGACTACTCGGCCTCGAAGCACGCGGCCGTGGGGTTCATGGAGTCGCTGCGGGCCGAGCTGCGCCGCGACCGGGCGCGGGTCCGCACCACCACCGTCTGCCCCTTCTACATCGACACCGGCATGTTCGAGGGCGCCCGCACCAAGGTGCCGTGGCTGCTGCCGATCCTCCACGAGCCCGACGTGGCGGCCAAGATCCTCCAGGCCGTGGAGCGCGACCGGGCGATGCTGCGGCTGCCCCCGGTGGTGGGGACGCTGGCGATCGGTCGCATCCTGCCGACCCCACTGTTCGACCGGCTCATGGACCTGCTGGGCGTGAACATGTCGATGGACGACTTCGTCGGCCGCGCCGGGGCTCCGACGGGGGCAGCCGGGGCGACGGGCACCGGGACCGAGCAGGGCGCCGGGTCCGGCAACGGCGTCAGCGCCACGCCGTGAGCAGCGCCCGGAACCCCTCCGAGGTGGTCTCCACGAACTCCTCGTCGCGGGCGGCGTCGCCCCCGTCGAGCCACGCCAGGGTGGCCTCGATCAGGTAGGTCATCAGCAGCTCGGCCTTCCAGCGGTCGACCACGTCGTCGCCGGAGTCGAGCTTGAGGAGCTGGCGGACCAGCGCGGACGACACCTCGCGGGCCTGCGCCGCGTAGTCGGCGAACATCGGCTCGCGGGCGGCGTGGCGCCACAGGAGCCGGTAGCCGTCGGGGTCGTCGCGGGCCACGGTGAGCTGCACGCGGGCGCCGAGGTTGCGGGTGAGCCCTTGGGCGAGGCCCTGGGCCAGCTCCTGGCCCAGCCGGTCGAAGACGCTCTGGAGGATCGCCCGGTACAGCTCCTCCTTCGTCTCGAAGTGCCGGTAGACGATCAGCTTCGTGACACCGCAGGCCGCGGCGACGTCGTCCATCGACGTGGTGCCGAAGCCCGAGCGGGCGAAGGCCGCGGCCGCGCCCTTGAGGATCGACGCCCGGCGCTCGGCCCGGGGGAGGAGCTTGGTCTCGACAGGTATACGCTCCAGTGTATACGGTGCAGTTAACACCCGGGTCGGACCCCGGGGAACGCCCACGAGGGGGAGCCATGGCCGTCACGGCGCAGGTCGAGTTCACCGCCGAGGAGCTGCTGGCCGACGTCGCGGTGAGCGAGCCGCTCATCGCCGGTGGTGTCCGCTGCCACGGCGGGTTCGACGAGCAGGGCCGGTACGTGTCGCCCCGGACGAGGTTCCGGGCGCCCGCCATCCAGGCGTGGGGCGAGCGACACACCGAGCTGTTCGGGGAGCCGATCATCGACGTCCCCATCGACACCTGGGGCAGCCACTACCCCAACCTCGAGCAGGCCCGCTTCCTCATCCGGTCGGGCGTGCGGGAGCCGCTGGTCGCCACGCTCACCC